>NZ_CALRUC010000013.1:0-58874 GCF_943371255.1 Ferrovibrio terrae
CTTCTCCGAATCTCTCAGGTTCCCGGACAGAGGGGGCGAACGGCGAAACCATCCGCCGGTTCGACTCTGACTCTGTCTGCAAGGGAACCTCGCTTGGGCGATACGGCCGAAAATCTCAAAATCACGCCTCTCAATGCCCTGCACAAAGAGCTGGGCGCGCGCATGGTGCCCTTTGCCGGCTATGAAATGCCGGTGCAGTATCCGACCGGCATCCTGACTGAGCACAAGCATACCCGCGCCGCCGCCGGCCTGTTCGACGTCTCCCATATGGGCCAGGTGCGGCTCACCGGCGCCGATCCTGCGAAAGCGCTGGAAGCCCTGGTGCCCGGGGATCTGGTCGCACTCGATGTCGGCAAGATGCGCTACACGGTCTTCACCAATGATCAGGCCGGTATCCTCGATGACCTGATGGTGAACAAGCGCGACCGCGACCTCTTCGTGATCGTCAATGCCGCCTGCAAGGACGATGACATCGCGCATATGCGCAAGAACCTGAAGGGCGTCGACCTGGAATATCTGGAAGACCGCGCGCTGCTGGCGCTGCAGGGTCCGGCCGCCGTCGATGTGCTGTCGCGGCTGAATTCCGTGATGCCGGCGATGAGTTTCGGCATGGGCGCCACGCTGGCGCTCGGCAAGTTCGAGGCCTTCGTCACCCGCTCGGGCTACACCGGCGAGGACGGCTTCGAGATTTCGCTGAAAGCCGATGAAGCAGAAGACTTCGCCCGCTGGCTGCTCGGCCAGCCGGAAGTGAAGCCCATTGGTCTTGGCGCGCGCGACTCTCTGCGCCTCGAAGCCGGGCTCTGCCTCTACGGCCACGACATCGACACCACCACCTCGCCGATCGAGGCCGGCCTGAACTGGACGATCTCAAAGCGTCGTCGCGAGGAGGGCGGCTTCCCCGGTGCCGCCATCGTTCAGAAACAACTGAAATACGGCGTCACGCGCAAGCGGGTCGGCATCCAGCCCGAGGGGCGCGCACCCGCCCGCGAAGGCACCGAAGTCTTCAATGAGAAAAACGAGAAGATCGGTGTCATCACCTCGGGCGGTTTTGGCCCCAGCGTCGATGCCCCGGTCGCCATGGGCTATGTCGCCACCGAATACGCCAAACCAGGCACGCCGCTCACCCTGATGGTGCGCGGCAAGGCATTGCCGGCCAAGACCTGCACCCTTCCCTTCATCACCAAACGCTACGCCAAGTAAGGAGACGATCCATGACCACCCGCTATACCAAGGACCATGAGTGGATCCGTCTCGAGGGCGATGTCGCCACCATCGGCATTTCCGATTACGCCCAGAGCCAGCTGGGTGACGTTGTGTTCGTCGACCTGCCGGCACCGGGCAAAAAGGTGAATGCCGGCGCTGAAGTCGCCGTGGTTGAATCGGTCAAGGCCGCCAGTGAAGTCTACGCCCCCGCCGGCGGCGAAGTGGTAGAGGGCAACCAGGCCATCGTCGATGACCCCGCGCTGGTCAATCGCGCGGCGCAGACCGACGGCTGGTTCGTCAAGCTCAAGCTCAGCAACAAGGCCGAACTGGATGCCCTGATGGATCAGGCCGCCTACGACGCCTATCTCAAGACCCTCTAATCAGGAGCGCCTCCCCATGCGCTATCTCGGTCTGACCGAAGCCGACCGCGGCGAGATGCTGAACACCATTGGTGCCGGCGGTATCGACGCCCTGTTCAAGGACGTGCCAACTGGTGCACTGAACCCGCAGCTCGACCTGCCACCGCACCAGGGCGAACTGGAAGTCGAGCGCGCTTTTGCCGCCATGGCGAAGAAGAATGTTTCGCCGATGGAGGTGCCGTTCTTCCTCGGTGCCGGCGCCTATCGCCATCACATTCCGGCTGCCGTGGATCACCTGATCCAGCGCTCGGAATTCCTCACCTCCTACACGCCATATCAGCCCGAGATCAGCCAGGGCACGCTGCAGTATCTGTTCGAGTTCCAGACCCAGGTGAGCATGATCACCGGCATGGAAGTGGCGAATGCCTCGATGTATGACGGCGCCACTTCAGCGGCCGAGGCCGTGCTGATGGCCCAGCGCATCACCAAGCGCAGCAAGGCGGTGCTGTCGGGTGGCCTGCATCCGCATTACCGGGACACCGTCGCCACCCTGATGGACCAGACCGACCAGCCGCATGTGGCGGCCCCGGTCGATCTTGCCGGCAATGAAGACCTTGCAACCTTCATCGACGAGCAGACCGCCTGCGTGGTGGTGCAGAATCCGAATGTGTTCGGCCATCTGCGCGATCTCTCCGGCCTCGCCCGGGCCTGCCAGGCCAAGGGCGCATTGCTGATTGTCGCTGTTACCGAGATCACCTCGCTCGGCCTGGTCACGCCGCCGGGTGCCATGGGCGCCGATATCGTGGTGGCGGAAGGCCAGAGCATCGGCGTGCCGCTCAGTTTCGGCGGGCCCTATGTCGGACTCTTCGCCACGCGCGAGAAATATGTGCGGCAGATGCCTGGGCGACTCTGTGGCGAAACCGTCGACCAGGACGGCCGGCGCGGCTTCGTGCTGACGCTGTCGGCCCGCGAGCAGCATATCCGCCGCGAAAAGGCGACCTCGAATATCTGCACCAATTCGGGTCTCTGCGCGCTGGCCTTCACCATCCATATGAGCCTGCTGGGCGAAGCCGGCCTGACCCGGCTGGCCGAGATCAATCACGGCAAGGCCGTGCAGCTGGCCGAGAAGCTGAGCCAGATGAAGGGCGTCGCCATCGTGCCGCAGGCCTTTTACAACGAATTCGCCATCACCCTGCCCAAGCCGGCAGCCGAGGTGGTGGAGAAGCTGGTGGAGAAGAAGATTCTCGGCGGCGTGCCCGCATCGCGCCTGTTCCCGGGCGACAAGAGCCTGGCCAACGTGCTGCTGATCGCCGTGACCGAAACCAATACCGAAGGCGACATGGACAAGCTTGCCGCCGCCCTGAAGGAGGTGCTGTGATGCTGAACCGTCAGGGACGTCCGACCACGCCGCATGCGGCTGCCAACAGCGCCGTCACCGGCACCATCACCGGCAATCGCGGCCTGCAGATGGAAGAAGCGCTGATTTTCGAGATCGGCGAAGAGGGCCGCACCGGCGTTGATCTGCCGGATGCGCCCAAGGTGAAGGACCGCCTTGGCGGCCTGAAGCGCCAGGGCAAGATCGGCCTGCCGGGCCTGAGCGAGCCGCAGGTGGTGCGGCATTTCGTGCGCCTGAGCCAGAAGAACTATTCCATCGATGCCGGCCTCTATCCGCTCGGCTCCTGCACGATGAAGCACAATCCGCGCCTCAACGAGAAGATGGCGCGCCTGCCCGGCCTGGGCGACATCCATCCGCTGCAGCCGGCCTCCACCGTGCAAGGTGCGCTGGAGCTGATCGACCAGCTGGCCGGCTGGCTCAAGACCCTGACCGGCATGCCGGCGGTGGCCATGTCGCCTGCGGCTGGCGCCCATGGCGAACTCTGCGGTCTGATGGCGATCCGCGCGGCGCTGAAGGCACGCGGCGATGTCCGCAAGCGCATCCTGGCGCCTGAGTCTGCGCATGGCACCAACCCGGCCACAGCGGCACTCTGCGGCTACACGGTCGATCCGATCCCGGCCACCGCCGAGGGCCGCGTCGATCTTGATGCCCTGCAGGCCAAGCTGGGTCCGGATGTGGCAGCGATCATGCTGACCAACCCGAATACCTGCGGCCTGTTCGAGCGCGACATCAAGAAAGTCGCCGAGATGGTGCATGCCGCCGGTGCCTTCTTCTACTGCGACGGCGCCAACTTCAACGCCATCGTTGGCAAGGTGCGGCCGGGCGATCTCGGCATCGACGCCATGCATATCAACCTGCACAAGACCTTCTCCACCCCGCATGGTGGCGGCGGCCCCGGTTCGGGCCCCGTGGTGCTGTCGGACGCGCTGAAGGATTTCGTGCCGGTGCCCTATGTGGTGCATGGCAGCGATGGCTACAGGCTGGTTGAAAGCGGCGACACGAAAAGCTTCGGCCGCATGAAGGCCTTCAACGGCCAGATGGGCATGTTCATCCGCGCGCTGGCCTACATGATGAGCCATGGCGCCGATGGCCTGAAACGGGTGGCGGAAGACAGCGTGCTGTCGGCCAACTACGTGATGGCCAGCCTCAAGGATGTGATGAGCCCGAGCTTCGAGGGCCCCTGCATGCATGAGGCGCTGTTTGACGACCGCTTCCTGAAGGACACCGGCGTCACCACGCTGGACTTCGCCAAGGCGATGATCGACGAGGGCTACCATCCGATGACCGTGTATTTCCCGCTCGTCGTGCATGGCGCCATGCTGATCGAGCCGACCGAAAGCGAGAGCAAGGACAGCGTCGATGCCTTTGTGAGCACCCTGCGCGGCCTGGCCGAAAAAGCGAAACAGGGCGATCAGGTCGAGTGGTTCCAGGGCGCACCGCGGCTCACCCCGCGCCGGCGGCTCGACGAAACCCGTGCCGCCCGCTCGCCAGTACTGCGCTGGAAACCGGGCAGCAACGGTGCACCGATCGACAAGGCGGCGGCAGAGTAAACCAAACAATGCCCGGCAAAAACTTCTTATTTGTAGCTTTTGCCGGGCTAGCGATCTTCTTTCACGCAGGGCCGACATCTGCGAGAAATCTCTGTGCCGGCATATGGCAGAAGTCATTATCGGCAGGAAAACAACTCAGAGAACGTGCAGGGTTAGTGAATGAGCCCGGAACTCGAATATACGAGCATATGCAAAAACAGAGCTGGCACATTGTCTGGGCCGATTTTGAAAATGCAGAATCTGGCGCATCCTTTATCAAAATAGTGAATAAGCAGCCACAGAAGGTCGAAAGCTGGGGCGGTGTGGCGATCAAGGGAGACGAACGAGAGATTTATAATTGGGCCATGAAATTGGACTCATCGTTTCCTCCATCTTTGGCAAAATGCTTTGCCTGGTATGTCGTCGAAGGCCGATATATGGCCGCTCCGACGCGCCCAAACCCTTTCAACACTCCCTAACTGCTCAATATCTGCCGCCCGGTCAGCAATGACCGGGCGGTTTTCATTTTGCGGCGAGTGAACTTTTGCGCTCAATCACCCTTTTATAAGAATGCGCGACCGACAGATTCTTGCCAACAAACTGCTGGGCCAGCTGCAGTGGATTCCGGACTGGGCCATCAGTGTGGCGATCCTGAGCCTGACGCCCTTCTGTGCCAATCTGCTGCATCGGATTCTGTTCCGCGTGGTGACCGGGTGGGTCAGCCATATGGACCTGTTCTGGCGTGCGCTGGTGGCGCGGACCGAAGGGCCAACCCGCTTGGCCTTCCTGATTATCGCCGTCAGCTTAGCCGCCAGCATCGCGCCGCTGCCGCCGGGCTGGGGCGCCATCGTGCGGCAGGTGCTGTCGGTCGGGTTCATCGCCCTGCTGGGCTGGATCGCACTGACAGCCTTCCATGTCTGGATGGTGATGCATCTGCGGCGCTTCAAGCTGGATACCGAAGATAATCTGCTGGCACGCAAGCATGTGACGCAAACCCGCATTCTGCAGCGCGTGGTGAACGGCCTGATCGTGGTGATCGCTGCCTCGGCGGCACTGATGACCTTTGATAGCGTGCGGCAGTACGGCGTGTCGCTGCTCGCCTCGGCCGGGGCCGCCGGCATCATCGTCGGCCTGGCTCTGCAGCCGGTGCTGAAGAACCTGATCGCCGGCATCCAGCTGGCCATCACCCAGCCGATCCGCATCGACGACGCTCTGATCGTGGAAGGCGAATGGGGCAATGTGGAGGAGATCACCTCCACCTATGTGGTGATGCGACTATGGGACTGGCGTCGCATGATCCTGCCGCTGAGTTATTTCATCGAGCAGCCGTTCCAGAACTGGACGCGCGAGAATGCCGACCTGATCGGTGTGGTGATGCTGTATCTGGATCACACCGCGCCGGTCGCCGAAATCCGCCGCAAGGCGGAAGAAATCGTGCAGGCCTCGCCCAACTGGGACAGGCGCGTGATCGCCGTGCAGGTGACGGATTTCAAGCAAAGCACGATGGAAGTGCGCATCCTGGCCAGCGCCGGGTCGGCCGGCCGGGCCTTCGACCTGCGTTGCGAAATCCGCGAGAAGATCATCGCTTTCCTGCAGCAGGATCATGCCCATGCCCTGCCCCGGCTGCGGGCTGAATTACCCGCATTTTCCGCCTGAAACATCATTGCAAACTGTTTCAGGCAATCGGCCGACGCAAATCCGGCAAGAGCTGCCGATGCGGATTTGCCGGGCGGGCCGGATCATTCGCCGCCGCAATCTCCTGAAACAATATCTCTTCGCGAAGCCAATCGCTTAGCGCTGCACGCCGATGGCATGCGGCGTGAAGGGCGTTTTGCGGAAGTCTGCACCGGCCGCCGGTCGGATGCCGCCTTCCGATCCGCAACGACTTCGAAGGAGATCCATATGAGTAGCATCGGGAGTATCGGCTCATCCGGCTGCAATCCGTTGCAGCAGGCGATGCGCCAGCTGTTTTCCAAAAGCGACGCCAATACCGACGGCAAGCTCGATACCAGCGAGATCAGTTCGCTGCTCGACACTCTGCAGACCAGCTCGTCTGACAGCAGCCTGACCTCGGAGAATGTTGTCTCTGCTTTCGATACCGATGGCGATGGTGCCGTTTCGGGCTCGGAATTCGATGCCGGTTTCAAGAAGCTGGCCGAGGACATGCAGAGCAGCATGATCGCCCTGCAGGAAAGCGGCCAGATGCCGCCGCCGCCTTCAGGCCCGCCACCGGGCATGGCAAGTTCATCCTCCGATGAGGACGAGGATGACGACAGCACCACTGTGTCGGATCTGCTGGCGCTGCTGGAAAGCTACAGCAGCGAGGATACCGACGAGACCGCATCGAGCACTGCGGCCAACACGACGGATAGCCTGCTGCAGACCTTCCTCAGTCAACTGGAGACCTATGCCAGGACGCAGGGCTACCAGTCGCAGTCCGGCAGCGGCGTTTCCCTGTCGGCCTGAAAGGCACCGACAGCACACTCGCGTTCAGCCGCCCGGACAGAAGGCCTGGGCGGTTTCGCTACGCCTTCACATTGGTATAGCTGGCATTGCCAAGACCCGTACCAATGGTCAGGACCGCCCAGCATTTGATGTCGCGCATGCGCCACACCTCGCTGAGGCCTTGCACCACGGCGTCGTTATGCAGGGCGATGCTGATGCTGTGGCCATCGATGCGGGGCAGTCGCTCGCGCAGGGCTTCGGTCAGATTGAAATCCTCGCCCTCCCAGTTGCCGGGCAGGTTCTGCGCGCCACGCTTGATCCAGCCATCCCCGGCGATCAGGCCGGGGCAACCGACCGCCACCACCGGAGCCAGATGCCATTTGTGCCGCGTGGCACGCGCCGCCAGTTCCCGCATCATGCCGCCAAGATGGTCGAGCGCTTCCTCGCGGCCAGGTCGTTCATCGCGATGGCGCCAGTGCAGCAGGCGCGCAATCTCGGCCGTATTGCCCAGCTTGTCGCTGGGTTTAAGGGTGACGATTCCGCAGCGCAGATTGGTGCCGCCGATATCGATCGCAATGAAGCCGTCGTGATCCCGCATCACATCAGGCGCCAGCAGCTGCAACCCGCCAAGCAGACCCGCCTCGTCGGGATGATGATTGAGGGGCACCATATCGATATCGATATCCGCCTGCCGCAACAGCAGCGCGGCGCGCAGGATGGCGATTTCCCCCACCCGGCTGCGCCGCAGCCCGCCACCGACAACGATACGCTGCACGCCTTTCCAGGCCTGCTGGCGCAAGAAACGCTGGGCCACGGCCGAGAGATTTTGGGCGAATTCCTCAATGGCGCCATGCAGAATGGCGGCAGCGCCCAGATCGTCACCGGTGAGGATCGCGTCCATTTCCTTCTTGGAGATATCGCGCGCCGGATTCAGGTCATTACCGGCCAGATCGCCGGCGTCCTTGCGCAATGCATCGAGCAGGGCACGAAAGGCCCGGCCACTGGCTTTGTCACCAATAAAACCTTCGGCATCGCGCAGCTCGAGATTGTAGCTGTCGACATGCACGGCCGGCAGGTCAGCAGCGCCATGATAAGGCAGTGCCACCGGCTCCGGATCACGGCCGTTATTCTTGCGGAAATTCCTTGCAGCCTTTGCCGTCAAAGCGCCCTCGCAAATCTGAAGGCGCCCGGCGGCGCCCAGCGATTCAACGTTCGGCGCGGGCCAGCAGTGCCATCAGGATATAGGCCAGCAGGGCGAAGCCGAGGCCGGGCAGCAGAATATTGCTGGCGACAAAGCCCCAGTCGACGCCGCAGCCGGTGGGAATGCCACTGCCCCGGCTCATGTCGATCGGGATCAGGCCGCCATGTGGGGTGGGATGACACAGGCCCATCGGCTCGTAGCCATGGGTGCGCAGCATCAGGATGGCATACAGCACCACCGGCAGGCCGAGGCCGGCAATCAGGCTGGTAATGATGCGGCCGGCCAGGCTGCGAGGCCGGATCAGGCTGGATAAACGCGACAGCACACCTGTCTCCCCAAGAACTGCTGTTTCCGTCTGGTTGGCCTTCGATAGCAGGCCGGGCGCCGGGATGCCAGCGGCAGGACCGCCGCGACTGCGGGCCAGGGCGATTGTGCTTTCGGCGCTGCCGCCCGCATCGAGGCTGCTCCAGCCGGGTTCGCCCAGGGGCGGCTGCAGTGTCTGGTATTGCCAGGCCACCACGGCAGTGGTGGCATCCGATGCGTCGCCCTGTCGCCCCGATATCCGATCCACCAGAACCGCAAGCGGCGCGGTCAGCCACAGGCCGGTGAATGCAGCATTGCAGCCTTTCGCCAATTCAGTGGCCGCCGCGCGTTCATCCGCACGGCCGAACACGGCATCAAGCACCACAGCATTGCCGCCCTGCAGCACGATCCGGCCCCATTCGAGCATCGCGGCATAGACCCGGCGACTGTCCTCGGCTGTATAGCTTTCGCGCGGCAATGTCTGGCTCAACGCCACGCCATGCATCTGCTTGCGCAGGACATCGCTGCGCAGCAGCACGCCGCCCCAGGGGCGGTGCCGGAGTTCACACGCGAGCGCGCGCGCCACCGTGGTCTTCCCGGTACCGGAATATCCGCCCACGGCCATCAGCCGCAGATCACTGCCCTGCAAAGACCGCAGCGCGAGATCCAGGTAACGGCATGCCTCGGCCTGGCCTGCCGGGGTCATGGCGGCGATATGGCAGCGGATCGCCGCACGCAGGGCGACATAGAGCGGCAGCAGACTGAGGCCGGCATAGTCGCCGGTCCGGTCGAGGTAGCGGTTGAGCGCCCGGTTGGCGAGATCGTGGCAACCATGCTGCAGCAGATCCATCAGCAGGAAGGCGAAGTCGTAGAGCGTATCGATCTCGGCCAGGCCGTCGTCAAATTCCAGGCAGTCGAACAGCACCGGCCTGCCATCGATCAGGGCGATATTGCGCAGATGCAGGTCGCCATGGCCGTGGCGCATGCGGCCGTCGGCCTTGCGTTGCGAGAGCGCGTCACGCTGGCGCTCGAACTCTGTGGTCAACGCGGCTTCAAGGTCACTCCACGCCCCTGCCGGCAGGGCATCGGGCGCAAGATGCGCTACGGCCTCCCGGTTCAGGCGCAGCGTGCGTTCAACCGTCGCGGCGGGATCGACATCCACCAACATGGCCTGGCTGTGAAAATCCGCGACTGCATCGGCCAGCTCCTCAATCAGTGACGGAGTCAGGCCGTGCCTGGCTGCCAGTTCGTCGAGGGTCGCGCCGGACGGAAAACGACGCATTTCCACCAGCCACTCCACTGGCAGGCCATGCGTGGAAAAGGTCAAACTGCCCGCATTGTCACGATAGACCGCGCGACAGCCGAGGTAGAGGTCCGGCGCGGTCCGGCAATTGAGCGCCACCTCGCGTTCGCAGGCGATGCGACGCTGCTCCAGGCTGCCGAAATCGACATAGGGCAGCGTGACGGCCTGTTTCAGCTTCCAGGCGCGGTCGCCACAGAGGAAGACCCGCGAGATATGCGTTTCGATCACGCGCTCGGGCGGTGCGGCAAACAGATCAGCGATATCGGCCGGATTGGGCTCGGTCATACAACCAGTCTAACGCACCGGCGATGGCGAAAGTTTGACCAGGCTCAAGGCGATCATGATTTATCGGCCCATACGGGCCATCTGCCGATCATGCCAGCGGGCGAGCAACAGCGCCGCCAGGGCGCCGAGCAGCGCCATGAACATGTCGGACTGCGTGTCCCACTGGTCGCCCTGGGTGCCGAGGAATTCATCGGCACCCTCGCCCATGACCAGGGCCGCAGCCCATTCGACCAGTTCATAGCTGGCACTGATCGCCAGGCAGATGCAGACGACCAGGAAACCGAGCAGCTTGCCATTCTCCAGCCGGAAGACACGCAGCAGCAATTCACGCGCAACGATCGCCGGCACGAAGCCCTGCGCCAGATGGCCGATACGGTCGTAAGGATTGCGTTCCAGCTGCAGCCAGTCCTGCAGCCAGAAACCCAGCGGCGTGCGGGCATAGGTATAGGCGCCGCCCAGCATCAGGATCAGGCCATGCAGGGTGATCAGAGCCATGGCTAGATCGCTGAACCGGAAGCGCTGCCGCGTGAAGAACAGGATCGGCCAGGCGATGATGGCGGGGAGGACCTCCATCAGCCAGGTAGCGCGGTCGTAAGGCGCAATACCGCTCAGCACCAGGCCGATGGCCCAGGCTGCCGTCAGGAGCCAGAACATTGCCTGTTATGCGGCCTTGGACCAGGTGCGGTCAACCAGGGCGACGATGGCACGCATGATCGCGGTGAGATCATAGTCCTTCGGCGTGAATACCCCGGCGATGCCCGAAGCCTTCAGCCGCGCCTCGTCATCGGGCGGAATAATGCCGCCGACCACCACCGGTACGCCGCCGATGCCTTCCGAACGCATGCGCTGGATCACCTCGGTGGCCAGCTCGACATGGCTGCCCGACAGGATCGACAGGCCGACCAGATGCACGCCCTCTTCCAGGGCGGCGGCAACAATCTGCTCCGGTGTCAGCCGGATGCCCTCGTAGACCACTTCCATGCCGCAGTCGCGCGCCTTCACGGCGATCTGTTCGGCGCCGTTGGAATGGCCATCCAGGCCCGGCTTGCCGACCAGCAGCTTGAGCGGCCGGCCGAGCCGCTTGGCCACGGCCTTGACCTCTTCGCGCAGCTCGTCCATGCCGTCGTTGCTGAGCGCGCCGCTGGCGGCCGACACGCCGGTGGGGGCGCGGTATTCGCCAAACACCTTGCGCAAAGTCGCCGCCCATTCGCCGGTGGTGACGCCGGCCTTGGCGGCGGCGATGCTGGGCTCCATGATGTTGCGGCCATCGCGGGCGGCAGCCTCGATATCCTTCAGCGCCGCATCGACGGCCGCCTGGTCACGGCTGGCACGCCAGGCTTTCAGCCGTTCGATCTGCTCGGATTCGGCCGCCGGGTCGACCGTCATGATGGCGCCGCCTTCGGTGGCAACCAGCGGCGACGGTGCGCTTTCGGTGAATTTGTTGACACCGACCACAGTGATGCTGCCGGTTTCGATGCCACGCACGCGGGCGGTGTTGCTCTCCACCAATGCCTGTTTGAGATAGCCGCTTTCCACCGCCATGATGGCGCCACCCATATCGGCAATGCGCTTCAGTTCGGCGCGCGCCGCCTGCTTGAGTTCCTCGACCTTGGCATCGATGGCCGGATTGCCATCAAACAGGTCGCCGTATTCCAGCAGGTCGGTCTCATAGGCAACAATCTGCTGCAGGCGCAGCGACCATTGCTGGTCCCAGGGACGCGGCAGGCCCAGCGCCTCATTCCATGCCGGCAGCTGCACGGCGCGCGCGCGCGCCTTCTTGGACAGCACCACCGCCAACATCTCGAGCAGGATGCGGTAGACGTTGTTTTCCGGCTGCGGCTCGGTCAGGCCGAGCGAATTGACCTGCACGCCATAGCGGAACATCAGCGCCTTGGGATCGGTGACGCCATAGCGCTCGCGGCCGATCTCTTCCCAGAGATCGACGAAGGCGCGCATCTTGCAGATTTCGGTGACGAACCGGATACCGGCATTCACAAAGAAGCTGATACGGCCAAAGGCCTGGGCGAAATCTTCCGGCGGCACCTGGCCGCTGTCGCGCACGGCATCGAGAACGGCGATCGCCGTAGCCAGCGCATAGGCCAGTTCCTGCACCGGCGTGGCGCCGGCTTCCTGCAGGTGATAGCTGCACACGTTGGTGGGATTCCATTTCGGCAGGTCGCGATAGGTGAAGGCGATCACATCGGTGATCAGCCGCATCGAGGCTGCCGGCGGGAAGATATAGGTGCCGCGCGAGAGATATTCCTTGATGATATCGTTCTGCACCGTGCCGTTCAGGTCGGCGCGCTTGGCACCCTGCTCCTCGGCCACGGCGATATAGAGCGCCAGCAGCCAGGCGGCCGGCGCATTGATGGTCATCGAGGTGTTCATCTGCGCGAGCGGAATCTGGTCGAACAGCACCCGCATATCGCCCAGATGGCTGATCGGCACGCCGACCTTGCCGACCTCGCCGCGCGCCAGCACATGGTCGCTGTCGTAGCCGGTCTGGGTCGGCAGATCGAAAGCCACTGACAGGCCGGTCTGACCGCGGCCCAGATTGGTCCGGTACAGCTCATTCGAGGCCGTGGCCGAGCTGTGGCCCGAATAGGTCCGGAACAACCAGGGCTTTTCCCGGTTATCCTTTGGCCGGTCAGCCTTTGCCGGATTATCCTTTTCGCGGGTGCGAAGGCCGGAGGCCTGGTCACCAGGAGTCGAACGAGTCGCAGACATAATTTTATTCCGTGTCAAGTTGACGTTGGGTCATTATCTTTCCGGTTGCACGGCATAATCGAAATATCATAACCTCTGCTGCATTGCAAAATGATCTTGCCATTTTTTCGCTTCTGCAAAAAGATGGTAATCGCTTTGCAGCGCACCGTCTCACGGGCCCGGCAAGGCTAATCCCGGCCGAACCGGCCCAACAAGCATAAACCTGCACCCGTTAATCGGGGGCCGTAACAGGGATAGCACAGGAGGAGTTTCGCCATGTCGAATGCGGGTGGATCCGTGGTCGCTTTACCGACCGCCCAGGCCCAGGCAGCCCAAGCCGCCGCCAAGGCGCAGGGCGCAGCCGGCGCGCTGAAGGATCTTTATGAGGTGGGCGAGATTCCCCCTCTCGGCCATGTGCCGAAACAGATGTATGGCTGGGCGATCCGCCGCGAGCGCCATGGCCCGCCGGAGCAGTCGATGCTGCTGGAAGTGCTGCCGACGCCTGAGATCGATGCCGACGAGGTGCTGATCCTGGTGATGGCCGCCGGCGTGAACTACAACGGCGTCTGGGCCGGCCTCGGCGTGCCGATCTCGCCCTTCGATGTGCACAAGGCACCCTTCCATATTGCCGGTTCCGATGCCTCGGGCATCGTCTATGCCGTCGGCCGCCGCGTGAAACGCTGGAAGGTCGGCGACGAGGTCATCGTCCACTGCAACCAGGACGACGGCGACGACGAGGAATGCAACGGCGGCGACCCGATGAACTCGCCCTCGCAGCGCATCTGGGGCTACGAGACGCCGGATGGCAGCTTCGCACAGTTTGCCCGCGTGCAGTCGCGCCAGCTGATGCCGCGGCCCAAGCACCTGACCTGGGAGGAAAGCGCCTGCTACACGCTGACGCTGGCCACCGCCTATCGCATGCTGTTCGGCCATCGCCCGCATATCCTGCGGCCGGGCCACAATGTGCTGGTCTGGGGCGCTGCCGGCGGCCTCGGCTCGATGGCGATCCAGCTGATCGCCATTTCGGGTGCCAATGCCATCGGCGTGATTTCCGATGAATCGAAGCGCGAGTTCGTCATGAGCCTGGGCGCCAAGGGCGTGGTCAACCGCAACGACTATGACTGCTGGGGCCAGTTGCCACCGGTGATGGATACCGAGAAATACGGCGCCTACATGAAGAAATGCCGCGAGTTCGGCAAGGGCATCTGGGAAATCACCGGCAAGGGCAACGATGTTGACTTTGTCTTCGAACATCCGGGCGAGCAGACCTTCCCGGTCTCCTGCTTCGTGGTGAAGCGCGGCGGCATGGTGGTGTTCTGCGCCGGCACCACCGGCTTCAACCTCACCTTCGATGCACGTTTCGTGTGGATGAGGCAGAAACGCATCCAGGGCAGCCATTTCGCCAACCTGCTGCAGGCCAGCCAGGCCAACCAGCTGGTGATCGAACGCCGTCTCGATCCCTGTATGTCGGAAGTGTTCAGCTGGGCCGATATCCCGCGCGCCCATACCAAGATGTGGAAGAACCAGCACAAGCCCGGCAACATGGCGGTGCTGGTCAGCGCCAAGACCCCCGGTCTGCGCACCATTGAAGATGCGATCGAAGCAGGGAATTCATAATCCCTCTCGATGCTGACCGGCTGGCGGGGGCAACTCCGCCAGCCGCCTTTTCCGATCTGATGTTCCGTTCCGATTTTCCAGAGCGAGCCCCCGCATGTCTGCCGTCCCGAAACCCGCTCCTGCTGCCGATACCATGCTGATTGCCGATCTGCTGCCAACCTGCGCCAAGGCGCTGGAGGCGGCCGAACAGCTGCTGGGCCATGCCACGGCGGCGGTGGCGCAGCGCGTGCGCGGTGCCGACGGCAGCATCGATGCCGTCAAGCTGGAGGATGAGCAGTTCGCCACCCATGGCCTGGCCTGGCTGGCAACCTATGTAGCAACACTGAAGGAAAGTCTGCACTGGGCCGAGCGTCTGCAGGAAGACGGCAAGCTGCGCGAGCTGGAGCAACTGATCCTGCAGGCCGGCTTTGGCGAATACCTGGCACAGATGCTGGGCGGCATCAGCATGAGCCAGGTGGAAATCTGCCGCCTGTCCGATCTCGGTGTCGCCCCCGAGGCACAGCAAGCCCTGCTGGTGCCGGCGGTGAAGACCCTGATCGCCGGCGGCAACATCCCGACCGTTCGCAGCCGCATTGCCGAACTGATCAAGGATGGCCTCGATACCGGCGATTTCGGCGAGCTGGGCCTGGATGAAACCATGGCGATGGTGCGCGAGCAGTTCCGCCGCTTCGGCCAGGACAAGGTAATCCCGTTTGCCCATGACTGGCATCGCAAGGATGAATTCATCCCGATGAGTGTGGTGGACGAGATGGCCGAACTCGGCGTCTTTGGTCTCACCATCCCGGAAGAATACGGCGGCCATGGCCTGGGCAAGACGGCGATGTGCGTCGTCTCGGAAGAACTCAGCCGCTGCTACATTGGCGTCGGCAGCCTCGGCACCCGTGCCGAGATCGCCGCCGAACTGATCCTGCGCGGCGGCACGGAAGACCAGCGCAAGCAATGGCTGCCCAAGCTGGCCTCGGGCGAGATACTGCCTACGGCCGTTTTCACCGAACCGAATACCGGCTCCGATCTCGGCTCCTTGCGCACCCGCGCCGTGAAGGATGGCGATGTCTACAAGGTGACCGGCAACAAGACCTGGATCACCCACGCCGCCCGCACCGATCTGATGACCCTCCTGGTGCGCACCGATCCCAATGAGAAAGGCTATCGCGGCCTCTCCATGTTCCTGGCCGAGAAGCCGCGCGGCGACGATGCCAACCCCTTCCCCGCAAAAGGCATGACCGGTGGCGAGATCGAGGTGCTGGGCTATCGCGGCATGAAGGAATACGAGATCGGCTTCGATGGTTTCGAGGTGAAAGCCGAAAACCTGCTGGGCCAGCGCGAGGGCCAGGGCTTCAAGCAGCTGATGGAGACCTTTGAATCAGCCCGCATCCAGACCGGCGCACGCGCGCTTGGCGTGGCACAATGCGCGATGGAGCTGGGCCTGAAATATGCCAACGAGCGCATCCAGTTCGGCAAGCCGATCTACAGCTTCCCGCGCGTGCATGGCAAGATCGCCTGGATGGCGGTGGAAACCATGATGGCGCGGCAGCTGTGCTATTTCGCCGCGCGCGAAAAGGACCAGGGCCGTCGCTGCGATCTGGAAGCCGGCATGGCCAAGCTGCTGGCCGCCCGCATCGCCTGGGCCAATGCCGACAATGCCCTGCAGGTGCATGGCGGCAACGGCTATGCCGAGGAATACCCGATCAGCCGCGTGCTTTGCGACGCGCGCATCCTCAACATCTTTGAAGGTGCCGCCGAAATCCAGGCGCAGGTGATCGCCCGCCGCCTGCTGGAAACCCGCAACGCCTAAGCCGTGAAGGCCAGGTCGGTCGGGTTGCTGCCGCAGACCAGCACGGCGATCTTCTCGCCCTGCTTCGGCACGTAACGGCCCGACAGCAGGGCCGCGAAGGCCGCCGCACCGCCAGGCTCGGCCACCAGGCGCAGCTTGTCCCACAGCGCCTTCTGCGCCTCGCGGATCGCATCGTCGGTCACCAGCACGGATGCGGCCACGCCTTTCTGTGCAATCGGGAACATGAGGCCGCCGACCTGCTTCGGCGCCAGCGAGTCCGCTGCCACGCCGCCGGCCGGCGCGTCCACCGGATGGCCGGCCTTGAGCGCCATATGCAGAGTAGGCGCCGCTTCCGGTTCCACCGCCACCACCTTCACCTTGCCGCCATACCAGGCGGCAATGCCGCCGATCAGGCCGCCGCCACCAACCGCGACCAGCAGGGTGTCGATCTCCGGCACCTGCTGTTCCAGTTCCAGGCCGACGCTGCCTTGACCGATCAGCGTTTCCGGCTGGTCATAGGCATGGATCGCCATGGCGCCGCTCTGCGCCAGCCAGGCCTCGCCGGCCGCCAGCGCATCGGCATAGCGGTCGCCACCCACCACAAGGTCGGCGCCATAGCCACGAATGCGGGCAATCTTCATCGGTGCGGCGATGCTGGGCACAAAAATCTTGGCCGGCACCTGCAGCACCATGGCGGCATAGGCCACCGCCGCACCGTGGTTGCCGCCCGATGCGGCCACCACACCGGCCTTCGGTATCTCCCGCGCCAGCAGGCTGGTGAAGGCGCCGCGCGGTTTGAACGAACCGGAATGCTGCAGCAATTCGAGCTTGAGCTGCAGCTCCGGGAGCGGCAGGCCGAAATCTGCACCATTCACTGCCATCACCGGCGTGCGCCGGATATAGGGCGCGATGCGCGGATAGTTGGCGGCAATGGCGGCGCGGTCGACGACAGGCTGGGTCATGGGGCCCTGGGGATGATGAGGTGATGGCAGCGGCGTGGAAACCGGCTTGACTATAATTAGGAAAATGGCTAATTGGCAATATGTCTTCCAGCGAAACATCTCTCGCCGCGTTCCGGGCGCTGGCCAGCGATCGCCGTCTCGCCATCCTGGACTGGCTGCGCGATCCGAAGGCGCATTTCCGCCCGCAGGTGGATGGCGACCTGGTGAAGGATGGCGTCTGCGGCCTGCTGATCGCCGAAAAGCTGGGTGTCAGCCAACCCACTGCCAGCGAACACCTGAAAATCCTCCAGCAGGCCGGTCTGCTGCAGGGCAAGCGTATCAGGCAGTGGACCTTCTATCGCCGCGATGAGGCGGCCATCGCCAAACTGAAGCAGACCTTGCGCGCGCTTTAATCCAGCAGACGCTGGATGGTCTGCATTGCAGCCAACAACATGCGCTGCTTGTCGTCGCTCAGCGATTTCAGCATCCGGGCAACCTCACGACTGGCTGCACGGTCCAGTGGCATAAAAGCCGCCCGACCCGCCGGCGTCAGGCGCAACCAGTATTCCCGCCGGTCTTGCGGGCTGGCTTCACGCGTCAACAGCCCGCCACGGCGGAATCGCTGCAGTATGCGACTGAGATAGCCGGCATCCAGGCCAAGGCGCTGGCCCAGGGCGTGCGCCGTGGTGGCCGGTCCATGGGCCAACTCGAACAGCACCCGCACCTCGGTGAGCGAGAAGGCACTGCGCAGCAGGCTGTCATCCAGCGCGCCGACATACTGGGTGTAGAAGCGGTTGAACCGCCGTACTGCAGCGACGCGTTCGGCCGGCCGTATGGTCATGGCGATCTGTGTCGCTTCGCCATCGGCAGTGTGGCCAGGCCAAAACCGCCCAGGATCATCACGATGCCGACAATATGAAATCCATGCACCGCCTCATTCAAAAAAATAAAAGCGAGCGTGGCCGTGAAGACGGCAACGAGATGAAACGAGACACCGGTGACCACCGCTCCCAGCATGGCCACGCAGCGATTCCACAGGATGAAGGCCAGCAGGGAAGCAAAGATGCCGATATAGAGCACGGCCGACAGCGAAGCCGCATCGACGGGGATCACCGCGCCGTCGGCCAGTTCCCAGAGCCAGAAGGGCAGCAGCACCAGCAGGCCGGTGGCCATGGTGGCCGCCAGAAAGGCCAGCGGATCGAGCGCGGCAGGCCGGCGCCGCAGCAGAACCGAATAGAGCGCATAGTTCAGGATCGCCAGTAGCACCAGCAGGTCGGCACGTTCAAACCGCAGGGTCAGCAGCGCCTGCATATTGCCGCGCGAGACGATCCAGCTGACACCCAGGAAGGAAACCAAGATGCCGAGCACCGTGCGGCTGGACACCGTTTCGCGGGTCAGCACGAAGGCGGCGACCGGAATCATCAGCGGCAAAGTGGAATTGAGGAAAGCGACATTCACCGCCGGCACCGTGCGCAGGGCGACATAGGCCAGCGCATTATAACCGGCAATGCCGAAAGCACCGCAGAGCAGAACCAGCCAGCGTTGCTGCCAGAGCAATGCGCGCTGGCGCCACAACACTGCCGACACAAAGGGTAACAGCACGGCCAGTGCCACCACCCAGCGTCCGACTGCCAGTGTCACCGGCGGCATGGTGTCGGCCAGGCCGCGGCCGAGCACCAGGTTGCCGGCCCAGAAGGCAGGCGGCAGCCAGAGCAGCAGATACGGCCGCTGCCAGATCGCATCCAGCCAACGCGCCATCATTCAGCCGGCCAGGCCGATGCGCATGCGTCGGTTATGCCGGCCCTTGTTATCGATCTTGAGGATGCGGACCGGGCGCGATGCACCGGTCGAGACCAGATGAGTCCCGCCGCAGGCCTGCCGGTCGAGTCCGGCGATCTCGATGATACGGATCAGGCCATCGGTGGTCGGGGGCGGCGTCACCGAGCGTGACCGCAACAGGCCCTTCTCGTCATAGGCATCGTCGAGCGCGAGATAGCTTTCCCTGACCGGCAGATCCTGCCGGATCGCATCGTTGATCGCCGGTTCCAGGGCACGCAGGCGATCGTTATCGGCATCGGGCAGATCGAAATCGATCCGCGCCGTGGCATCGGCATTCATCTGCACGCCGGTGACCAATGCGCCATCGAAAGCCTGGAAGACCAGGGCATTGAGGATATGCAGATCCGTATGCAACTCGCGCATGGTCTGGCGAAATACCGGATCGACCTGCGCCTCCACCTCCCCGGTCAGTTCGACCGGGTGCTGCAGCCTGATCCACAATTGACCGTCGATGCTCTCGAAGCCTTCCACGGCGACCGTACCGCCACTCCAGTTCAGCACACCCAGATCGGGCAGCTGGCCGCCACCACCCGGATAGAAGGGCATTTCGGCCAGGCGAACCAGACCAGGCCGGCTGGCCAGCACTGTGCTGCGCAGGGTCATGACTTCTGGATTCAGGTGACAGAAATACCGCGACATCGCTTCCTCATCGTCCAAAGGCGGAGAGTAGGCGGGCAGGCGGTCAGCTTCTTGGCAAAAATTGCGCGATGCGGCCGGTCAGGCGACCTGGGCGGCAACAAACTGCCGCGGCGTGATGCCATAGATCCGGCGGAAATGCCGGTTGAGGGCGCTCTGGTCGAAAAAGCCGGCGGCGAGAGCCGCCTCGGCAATCGGCATGCCGTCCCGCAGATGGCGCAGGGCGGCCTTCAGCCGGATCTGGGTCAGATAGGCATGCGGGGTCAGGCCGGTGGCCTGGCGGAACATCCGGATCAACTGAAACGAGCTGAGCCCCAGCGGATCGCTGAGATCATCCAGCATCAGACGCTCGGGATGGCGCTCCTCCATCACCGCCAGCAGTTGCCGCATCGGATGCCGCCCCCTGGCGGCTTCTGCGGCCGGGCGGCGCTGGCTGCCATAGCGGCCCGCGAGCATTGCAAAGCCCTGGGCCAGCAATTCCTGCTGGTGCAGGGGATCATCGGCCTGCTCAAGCACGCAATGCAGGCTATGGAACAGGTTTACCAGTTCCGGGTCGCGGAACAGGTTGGCGGTGAAATAGGCCGGCCGGGGCAGGCCGGCCAGCCGGGCCGCTGCGGCGATCGCCTGTCCGTCCAGATATATAGAGCGGTAGCGCCAACGCGGGCTGCGCGCCATGCGGCCCGAATGCGGCTCGTCGGGATTGAAGACCAGGAGGACATCCTCGCGGGCTTCCTCGGTATGGCCACGGCTGGTGAATTCGGCTCCGCCGGCCTCGGTGACGGCCACCACCAGAGCGTCATGGCTGTGGGGGGCATAATCGTGGCGGGTGAAATCGGCGTGCAGCAGGCTGAGCCCCGGCATATGCCGGTTCTCCCAGTATCGCACCAAATTCTTCGCATTTGCCTGCACGGCATGACCTCCGGACCGGGAACAGAATAGAAGTCGGCTGGGCCCAGGGCCACCGGATTGTGTCCTGCCTGCGGCCTTGCGCCGCGCCCCGGATCACCGCCGGGCACCTTCAGGGCGTTGGATTGCCCCGGCCTGACACTATATTCTCCGCTCATGCAGACTGTCGTTAACATGCTGATCCCGGCCTTTGCCGTCGCCACCTTCCTGGTGCTGTGCGTGGGCATCTTCGCCCTGTTCCGGGGGGGCCGCTTCAACCGCTCCTATTCCAACCTGCTGATGCGCTGGCGCATCCTGCTGCAGTTCATCGCCATCATCCTGATTGGCATTGCCAGTTTTGCCTTCCGCAACTAAGGCCGCTTCGCCATGGTGAAACTCGATCGGATCTACACGCGCGGCGGCGACAAGGGCATGACCTCGCTGGGGAACGGCGAGCGGGTGCCCAAGCACGACCTGCGGGTAGAGGCCTATGGCGCCGTAGACGAGGCCAATGCCACCATCGGCATGGCCCGGCTGCATACGGCGGAGAGCGATCTGGACGCCATGCTGTCGCGTATCCAGAACGACCTGTTCGACCTGGGCGCCGACCTGTCGACCCCGGAAGATGAAGAGAACGATCCGCGCCGCCGTCCCGCCCTGCGGGTCGACCAGGTGCAGGTCGACCGGCTGGAAGCAGAGATCGACGCCATGAACAGCCGGCTCAGCCCACTGACATCTTTTATACTGCCCGGCGGCAGCCCGGCGGCAGCCTATCTGCATCTGGCCCGCACCGTGGTCCGTCGCGCCGAGCGGCTGGTCACCGCCCTGCAGGATGCTGAGCGGGTCAATCCCGCTGCGCTCAGCTATATCAACCGGCTGTCCGACCATCTGTTTGTCGCCGCCCGCCATGCCAACCAGGATGGCGCCGCCGACGTGCTCTGGGTGCCCGGCCTCAACCGCGGCTGACCCGGGCAGGGCGGGAAAGACCCGGCAAATTCTGCCGGACCACCCCCTGCAATGATGTGACACGGCAGAAGCTGCCGTGTTTACCTAGTCCCGAAATATTATAAAAAGCCCTGAAATAATAAGACATTAGCCAGGCTGGCCAAAACTGGCACGCGGCTTGCTCCTGTACTGCCAAATCGGTTTCCAGCCAGGAGGCAGTGTTATGTCAATTAGTGGCGCTTTACAGACTTCGATTACCGGCCTGAATGGCCAGTCATCCGCCATCGGCTTCATTTCGGATAACGTCGCGAACGCAAGCACCATCGGTTACAAGAAGGTGGAATCGCGCTTCCAGACGCTGGTGACGCAGTCCAGCGCCCAGGCCAACACGCATTCTCCGGGCGGTGTGATCAACCAGCCGTTCTTCGCCAACAATTCACAAGGCGCGATCCAGCAGGTGTCATCCACCACCTCGATCGCCCTGGTCGGCGGCGGCTTCATGCCGGTCTCGAAAAAGAACGGCCAGGATCAGACGACCGGCCTGCCGACTTTCGAAACCACCAGCTACTTCACCCGCGTCGGCGATTTCAACCAGAACAACGATGGCTTCCTGGTGAACTCGTCGGGCTACTTCCTGCGCGGCTGGCCGATCGATCCGGTCACCGGCGTGGTGGACAGCTCGGCCACCGAGGAAGTGCGCGTGTCCAACCTGCTCGACGCACCGGTCGCGACCAGCGTGGTGGAATACGCCGCCAACCTGCCGTCCAACGCAACGAACACTTCGGGCGCCCTGCCCGCCACCCTGCCCGCCAGTTCGATCCAGATCTTTGACGCGCTGGGCAATGCCCGCACGCTCGATCTGACCTGGACCCGTACCGGCAACAATACCTGGACGCTCGATGTCACGGCGACCGGCGCGACCGTATCGGCCTTCGGTCCGGTGACGGTGGTGTTCGGTGCCTCGATCGGTGCGACCACCACTGTGGCCGGCCCCGGCACGATCTCCAGCCTGGGCGCAGCGGACGGCACCACCGCTTCCGGCGGCCTGGTCGGCTCGAACGCCACCGCGACCAACGACGACGCCTCGCTGAGCTTCAGCCTCGACTACGGTTCGGGCGGCCAGCAGATCCGCCTCGATCTGGGTTCCTATGGCAACTCGATCGGCACCACGCAGTATGCCGGCGACACCCTGACGCTGAACAACTTCCAGCAAAACGGTGTGCCGCAGGGTAACTTCAAGAACCTTGCCATCGACCAGGACGGCTTCGTCTCGGTCACCTTCGACAACGGCAACGTCAAGCAGTTCTACCAGATCCCGGTGGCAAAGTTCCGAGATCCGACCGAACTGGACCGCGTGGCCGGCAACGCCTTCGTGGAAACCCCGAGCTCGGGTGCTGCGGTTCTGTCGCAGTCCGGTGCGAGCGGTGCCGGCGACTATGTCTCGGCCGCCATCGAAGGCTCGAACGTCGATATCGCGGAGGAGTTCTCCAAGCTGATCGTCGCCCAGCGTACCTACTCGGCCAATGCCCGGCTGATTACCGCTGCCGACGAACTGCTGCAGGAAACCATCAATATCCGCCGCTAACGCTGACTGACCGCCGGGCACCCGCCCGGCGGTCATCTCCCACCCCGCCAAAAAGGATTTTGCGTCATGTCTTTGAGCGCTGCCCTCAACACCGCCGTGATCGGCCTGCAGACCCTGCAGAGCCAGACGCGCCTGGCGGCGGGCAACGTCTCCAACGCGCAGAATCCCAATTACACCCGCAAGGTTTCCACCCTCACCACACCAGTTGCGGAAGGCCTGCCGTCTGCCGCGCTGATCTCCAGCATCACCCGCGTCGCGGCGCCCGAAATCCAACAGGATCTGTACCGGGCGAATGCCGATTTCGGCCGCCTGCAGCAGCAGCTCACCTACACCAAGGAACTGGCGGAAACGCTGGACGCCACCAACACCACGGGCGACCAGCCGACCATGCTGGCGATGCTGACGCGCTTCGAGGACGCCTGGAAGCAGCTGGAAGCCACACCCGAAAACAACGACCTGAAGAACCTGGTGGTCCAGCGCGGCAACGAACTGGCCACGGAAATCCGGCGCCTCAATGGTCTGCAGTCCGAACTGCAGAGCCGTGCGCAGGAGAACCTGCGCAGCCAGATTGACTCACTCAACGAGGCGACAAACAAGATCGCCGAACTGAATGGCAAGATCGCCTCCCAGGCTGCCGCCGGCGCGCCGATCGGTGATCTGGAAGATCTGCGTGATGCAGAGATTGCCGCCCTGTCGGACAAGGTTGGCATCCGCACCATCAAGAACGATCGCGGCGAGCTGTTCGTCTATACCGAAGGCGGCGTCCAGCTGGTTGGCACCGTCTCCCAGCAGTTCGACTATATTTCCGTCGCCAATCCCCCGACCTACCCGCAGCCCGGCATCTATCTGCAAAGCTCGGGCGCCGATGTAACGGCCGGCTTCCTCAATGGCACGACCCGCGCCTCGATCGATTATCTCGACAGCACTACAACCGGCCTCGCCTCGACAGATCCCAATGTCGGGACGCTGTCCAAATTCTTCAACCAGCTGGATTCCTTTGCCTCAAACCTGGCTGATGTGGTCAACACCGCCTACGGCGGCGTGTTCTTCGACTACAATGGCGCCGTCGCGACACCGCCGGATGAAGCTGGCCGAATCACGGTCGAAGCCGGCGTCACGGCTGATCCCAGCACGCTGGATGCCAGCGTCGCCGGTGCGGTGCAGCAGGCGATGCGCAATACCACCCGGACCAATGCGCAGATCAACCGGACGACCGATCCGAATGGTCTTGTGATCGCCAATGTCAATATTTTCGGCGTCGCCAACAGTATTCTGGCCTACCACGCTCGCGCCGCCGCCGACAACGAAACCCAGCGTGACTCGGCAGAACGCCTGGAAAACACCCTGGACCAGAAATACCGCAACCTGACGGGTGTAAACATCGACGACGAGCTTGCGCAGCTTCAGGTTCTGCAGAACAATTACGCCGCGCTGGCCAATGTGATGAATACGGTCACGCAGATGTTTGACACGCTCGTCAACATCGGGAGGTAAATCATGGTTGCGCTCGTAGGTACCACCCAATACGCCACTCAGCTCGATGTGACCCGCAACATCCGGCTGCTGAATCTGCAGCTGAGCAAGCAGAACCAGCAGCTGGCCGACGGCCGCTATGCCGATGGCCTGATCGGCGTGTCGCAGCGCGCCCAGGAACTCGGTTCATTGAAGTCGGAAGTCGGCACGATCAACAATTACAAAAGTGCCGTGCTGACAGCACAAAACCGCACCAACCTTTACGCACTGACCATCGAAGAGATCATCGATATCGCCACCGAGGCGCAGGATACGATGATCAAGAACCGCGATCCGTTCTTCGCCTCGACCTCGGCGCCGAATGTGCAGGCCAATGTGCTGCTCGACCGCATCGGCGGCCTGCTGCAGACCAAGGATGGCGACCGCTTCCTGTTTGCCGGCACCAATTATACCGAAAACCCGATCAATGGCTCGATCTCGGGCCTGGCCACCGTTTATCCGGCCGGTGCGGTTCCCGGCGTCGGCTTCAACACTTTCGTGCCCTTCACGGTGCCGGCGGCTTTCCCCGGCACCACGAACTACGCCTCGGCTGCCGACTTCTATATCAATCCGACCGCCACGGCACCCGGCACCTATGATGACTATTATGACGCCGCCGGCACGACCCTGTATTCGGATGACAACGAGCAATTGAGCTATGGCGTCTCGGCCGCCGAAGACGGCTTCCAGACCCTGGTCGACTCGATCATCCGCTTCCGCGATGCCACCCAGGATATCGCGACCGACCCGAACAACTACCAGGCCCGCGTCGATGATGCGCGCGACCAGCTGAACACCGCCATCACCCAGCTGAAGACGATTGCCTCCCGCAACGGCTACAAGCAGCAGCAGCTGGAGGAAGTGCAGGAGCGCCATGACCGTTCGCTGGACGTCGTCAAGGTGCGTATCGGTGGCATCGAGAATATCGATATCGGCGAGGTCTCGGTGAACATCAAAAACCTGCAGACGACACTGGAAGCCAGCTACGTGATCACCCGCGACAGCCTGCAGCTTTCGCTGGTCAACTACCTGCGCTAGTTCGCGTTTTCCGGGGCGATTTCTGGCGTTTAGATGTTGCGGCGGGCCAGTCCGCCGGTTGCGATTCCGCCACTATTGCCTATATTCCGGGCCATAGCACAGGCTCGGAAAATGGACATCCATCTCTACAACACGCTCACCCGCCAGAAGGAGGTCTTCCGGCCGCTCGATCCGCAGCGGGTGACCATGTATGTCTGCGGCCCGACGGTCTACAATTACGCCCATATCGGCAATGCCCGACCGGCCGTGGTGTTCGATACCCTGTACCGTCTGCTGCAGCGCAGCTTCCCCAAGGTGGTCTACGCCCGCAACGTCACCGACGTGGACGACAGGATCAACCAGTCGGCCAAGGACCAGGGCGTGCCGATCAGTGCGATCACCGAGCGCTATCTGGCGGCCTATCATGCCGACATGGGCGCGCTGGGCGTGCTGCCGCCGACCATCGAACCCAAGGTCACCCAGCATATCGATGCGATCATCGCCATGATCGAACGGCTGGTGGCAAACGGCCATGCCTATGAGACCGACGGCCAGGTGCTGTTCCATGTGCCGTCGTTCAAGGACTACGGCCAGCTATCACGCCGCGACCGCGACGACATGATCGCCGGTGCCCGCGTTGATGTCGCCTCTTATAAGAAAGACCCTGCCGACTTCACTCTGTGGAAGCCCTCGCCGCCTGACATGACAGGCTGGGACAGCCCCTGGGGCCGCGGCCGCCCGGGCTGGCATATCGAATGCTCGGCGATGATCGAGCGCAATTTCGGCATCGGTCCGATCGATATCCATGGCGGCGGGCATGACCTGATCTTCCCGCACCATGAGAACGAAATCGCCCAGAGCACCTGCGCCCATAACGGCGCGCTGTTCTGCCGCACCTGGCTGCATAACGGTTTCGTCAATATCAACGCCGAGAAGATGTCGAAATCGCTCGGCAATGTGACGCTGGTGCACGACCTGATCGAACTGGCGCCGGGCGAAGCCATCCGCCTGGTGCTGCTGTCGGCGCATTATCGCCAGCCGCTCGACTGGACCGAGAGTGCCGTCAAGGATGCCCGTGCGCAGCTCGACCGGCTTTATCGCGCGCTCGACAGCCTGAAGGATGTCGAAGCCGGCATTGGCCGGGCATCGGACAGCTTCATGGCCGCCCTGGCCGACGACATCAACACGCCGAAGGCCCTGGCCGAACTGCACCAGATCGCCAATGCCGCCAACAAGGCGACCGACGCCGCCGAACGCGCCCGCCTGAAGGCTGAGCTGCTGGCCAACGGCTGGCTGCTTGGTCTGCTGCAGCAGGATCCGGCCACATGGCTGAAAGGCACTGGCGCTGCCGATGTGGATGCGGCTGCCATCGAGGCACTGATCGCCGAGCGCAAGGCCGCGCGTGCGCGCAAGGACTGGGCCGAGTCCGACCGCATCCGCGACGACCTCGCCGCGCGTGGTATCCTGCTGGAAGACAAAGCCGGCGAAACCACATGGCGGGTGATGTCATGAGCGAACCCGATATCAAGGCCGTGCAGGAAGAGATCGTCGATGATTTTGGCACCTTCGACGACTGGATGGACCGTTATCGCTTCCTGATCGATCTCGGTCGCGCCCTGCCCGCCTATCCCGACGAGCTGCGTACCGATGCCTGGCGGGTGAAAGGCTGCATCAATCGCGCATGGCTGCATGGCGAAGCGCGCGATGGCCGGGTATATTACCAGGCCAGCAGCGAGTCCGAGATCGTGGCCGGTCTGATCGCCCTGCTGCTGAAGGTCTATTCCGGCCGCAAGCCGCAGGAGATCATCGATAACCCGCCCGACTTCCTGCAGCGCATCGGCGTGTGGGAAAACATCACATCCAACCGCATCAACGGCCTGAACGGCATGATCGCACTGATCCAGTCGGTGGCGAAGGCCGAGCTGAAAGCGGCCTAGGCCTTTTTCGCCGCTTCGATCTGGTCGATTGCCTTCACCGCCGCCTCGAAGGGCAGCAGCACGGCATTGTGGCGGGCCTTGTGTTCGCGCACCGGCACCAGCACCTCCAGGTCGCTGAAGGCGCCACCGGCGAAATCCGCCCCCGGCGGCGGGCCGTTTTCCTTCAGCATACTGCGCATCACCCCCACCAGCTGGCGCAGCGTGGCGGCATCCTGGCCGACGATATGCTGGCCCAGGATGCTGGCGGCGGCCTGGCCGAGCGCGCAGGCCCGCACCTGCTGGCCGTAGGCGGCCACCCGGCCGTCCGGGGCCAGGGTCAGGTCCACGGTGATCCGGCTGCCGCAGAGCGGGCTGTGGTGCGTCACGGTGGCATCCGGGGCGGTCAGACGCTCGGTTTGTCCGATATGTGCCGCAAAACTAAGGATTTTTTCGTTGTAGAGGGCATTGAGCATGGCGCTTAGGCTACTCCTCGGCCGGCTCGGCTTGAAGCACCGGCCACCCGACGATATATAACGGCCATTCCTTCAAGAGCAATCCGGGCAGTTTCTACAGGCTGGCCGGTCAGGAGCAAGCCCCGTGTTCGCCAATCGCGTCTCCATTGAGCAGGTCGAAGAAGGCAAGGATCTGGCGCCGAAATTCGACGCCGACGGTCTGATCGCCTGTGTCACCACCGCCGCCGAAAGCGGCGAGGTGCTGATGCTCGGCTATATGAATGCCGAAGCCCTGCGCAAGACCATCGAGACCGGCGAGGCGCACTACTACAGCCGCAGCCGCAAGGTGCTGTGGCACAAGGGGGCCACCTCGGGCCTGGTGCAGAAGGTGGTCGAGATGCGCATCGACGACGATCAGGATGCGGTCTGGCTGCGGGTGACGATCCCGGGCGACGCCTCCTGCCATGTCGGCTATCGCTCCTGCTTCTATCGCTCGGTGCCGACCGGCGCGCCGGCCGACACGGTCGAACTCACCTTCGAGGAGAAGGAAAAGATGTTCGATCCAAAGGAAGTCTACGGCGACGCACCAAACCCGACGATTCTGTAAGCGTTTACAGCCCGAGTGTTTCGTAAGGATAGAACCGCACGGGCTGCCCCGGCTCCAGCCGCAGCAGGTCTTCCGGCAGTTCCAGCAGCCCGTCGGTGCGGGTTACCGACGTGATCACGCCGGCGCCATCGACGGCGTATTTCTCCGCCCGCCAGCCGCCGTTCCCGTCATCCTGCAACGAGACCCGCACCCATTCGCGGCGATCGGATTTCTTCCTGTAGGAAAATCCGGCCGTCACCGGGAAGCTGCGTGGCGCCTGCGGCAGGGCGCCATTCAGCCGCTGCAGCAGCGGGCGGGCAAAAAAGCAAAATGTCAGCAAGGCCGCCACCGGATTCCCCGGCAGGCCAAAAAACGGCACCCGGCCGATCAGGCCCAGCGCCACCGGCCGGCCCGGCTTGATCGCCAGCCGCCAGAAATCCAGCCGGCCATGCGCCTCGATGGCGGCCTTCACGTGATCCTCGTCGCCCGTGGAGACGCCGCCAGAACTGACCACCGCATCATGCTCGCGGGCTGCCTGGGCAAAGACGGCGGCAAGATGGTCACGCCGGTCAGGCTGTATACCGAGATCGCTCACCTTGCAGCCGGCCGCCGTCAGCAGGGCAACCAGCAGCGGCCGGTTGGCGTCGTAGATGCCGCCATCGGGCAGTGTACTGCCCGCTTCATGCACCTCGTCGCCGGTCGAGAGCAGCGCCACGCGCAGGGGCCGGTGCACATGCAGCATGGCGTGGCCGCCGGCGGCGGCCAGCGCCAGATCGGCGGCGCCCAGAATGCGGCCTGCCTTGAGCATAGATTCACCGGCCTGCAGATCTTCACCGGCAATCCGGCGATTGGCGCCGCGCTTGATGCCCGGCCGGACCACCACCGTATCGCCATCGCGCGTGCAGTCTTCTTGCATCATCACGGTATCGGGGTCTTCCTTTTCGCCGCGCGGCATGACGGCGCCCGTCAGCATGCGCACAGCGGTGCCGCGCGGCTGCGGCCCCTCGAAGGGATGGCCGGCAGCGGCTCGGCCGATCACCGGCAGGCGCGTCTCGCCGTCCTTTGACAGGTCGTCGTGATAGACCGCATAGCCGTCGACGGCGGAATTGTCGCGCGGCGGCACGGCAACCTTCGCCGCCAGGGGCGCTGCGAGAATGCGACCGCGGCAGAGTGCCAGCGGCAGGGATTCGATGGCGGCGATGGGGACAAGACGCTGCGAGAGTTCACGCAGCGCATCGTCCAGCCGCATCAGAGCGCCGCCATGGGCGAAGCAGTCGTCACTCAGCTGCGCCACGGCGCGCCTCGTCTCGCGTGGCAGTCGGGCGACCCAGCCAGGCGATGATGAAATCAGCCACCTGCTGCGGCTGGTTGGCATCGAGCTGTGGCACGCTCAGATCCGGTACCGGTGCATCGCTGGCCACCGCGATGACACTGGCGTCTCCGGCCTGCAACAACGGCTTGCCGACAGCCGCGCGCCAGACCTCGATCTTGGCGTGGCTGGATTTCTTGAAGCCTTCCACCAGAACCAGATCGACCGGATTGAGCCGGGTGAGCAGGTCCTCCAGCGTCGGCTCCGGCGCACCACGATGCTCATGCATGATGGCATAGCGTTTGGCCGAGCTGATCAGCACTTCGCTGGCACCGGCCTCGCGGTGGCGATAGGAATCCTTGCCCGGCCTGTCGACATCGAACTCGTGATGCGCATGCTTGATGGTGGAGACCGTGATGCCGCGTGCCGTGAGCAGCGGGATCAGCGCGGCCAGAAGCGTTGTCTTGCCGGCACCGCTCCAGCCGGAAATGCCCAGCACTTTCATACCGGCACCGTCATGAGGGCTTCTTGCCAGACGCCTTCAGTTCGGCGGCGGCACGTTCGGCCAGATAATCATCGGTGGTGCGCACATCGGGCCGCGGCGCACCGGCATAGGGATCAATCTTGTTCTCGCTCTGCACGATGATGCGGCAGTCGGCGCACATGCGCATGCGGTCGGCAATTTCGCCGCCTTTGCCATACATCCAGTGCTTGCCCTCCAGCGTGGCAATCACCTTCTCGATCGAGGACTTGGTGCCAAATGGCTTGGCGCAGCGGATGCAATGGAAGGGCTCTTCTTCCTTCACCTGGCGCTGGCGTGCCGACTCAGATGTGAAATTGATCCGCGGCTCCAGCGCAATCACCTTTTCCGGGCAGGTGTTCTTGCACAGGCCGCATTGCACGCAGGCATCTTCGGTGAAGCTGAGCCGCGGCCGCTCCGGATCGTCGCTCAGCGCGCCGGTCGGGCAGGCCGAGACGCAGGCCAGGCAGAGCGTGCAGTTTTCGGCATCGATCTGCAGGTTGCCGAAAGGTGCACCAGGCGGCAGGGCAATCGCATCGACCGGCTGCGGCGCCACGCTGTGCAGATGACGGAAGGCCAGTCGGGCCAGATCGCGGTTGCGCCCCATCGGCAGATAGCTGGCACCGCTCGGCCCCTCGCGCCGGGGCAGCGCGGCCAGGCCAGCGCCAAGCTGCTCGGGGTCATCGGTTTCGATCAGGCCGAGGCGACCACCCTCATAGCCCAGGCCGACCAGCACGCTCTCAGCCAGTGCCATCTGCTGGCCGATACCGGCCGCATCATCGTTGCGCTTGACCGGCGCCAGCAGGCGCAGATCGGCTGCGCCGTAGGAAAAGGCAGAGGCGAAGAAGGCGACATTGCATTCGCCGAGCGCATTCACGGCAAAGGGCAGCACGCGTGCCGGCAGGCCATCGCCATGGCGGGCCAGGGCATCAATCAGCGGCGCGCCATGCTTGGCATCATGCACCAGCACCACGGCCTGGCGACCGCCGGCCTCGCGATAGGCCAGCAGCAGGGCACGCAGCTGCTCGGCCAGCGTCGCCGGCGGTGGCAGCCGGTATTCGGCAGCGCCCGTGGGGCAGACCGCGCCGCAGTTGCCGCAGCCGCCGCAAATGTATGGATCAATCGTGACGTGATCCCCTGACGGCGCGATGGCACCGGTAGGGCAGACATCCAGACAGCGCGTGCAGCCGGTCTTTTTCGAGCGCGAATGGGTGCAGATCTCGGCATGGTAGGCGACATAGATCGGCTTCTCGAAACTGCCGGTCAGGTCGCTGGCCTCGAACAAAGCCCGCTGCACTGCCGCCGGATCCTTCGGATCCGGGCGGAAATAGCCGTCGCGCTTTTCATGTGCCGGAAACAGCGGGGTGCCGCCGGTGAGGTCGATGATGATGTCGCAGGTCGAGCTGGCGCCATTGCGGGGGGCGCCGAATTTCAGGCTCTGGCGCGACGACGGCAATGGCAGCGCGTAATTGTCGACCACCAGCTCGAAAGCCCCCAGATGGCCGCGCGCCCCGGCGATATGGCCCTGCACGATCGGCAGGTCCATCTGCGGCTGCGCCGCTACATCCTTCGGGCGGTCGAGCATGATGGTGACATCGAGCCGGCTGCTGAGCTGGCGGGCGGCGGCAATGGCCATCTCGTCGCGGCCGTAGATCAGCGCAACGCCTTCGGATTTCATCGTCACGGTCGGCAAGGCCGGGGTCGGCACCGCCGCCGCGGCAATCAGGGCCGCCATTTTCGGCAGAGCGTCGGCGGCCTCGGACGACCAGCCGGCGGTTTCGCGGATATTGACGTAGGAGACCGGCGTATCGCTGCGCAGCTCCTCGCGCTGCTCATCGAACAGCGCGCTTTCCTGAGTGCAGGCCACAGTCAGCGGCTCGCCGGTTTTCAGCGCGGCCTGGAAACGGCCCAGTTCAGCGCGACAGAGCTGCGTCGCCGCCTCACCACCCTCTGTTGCGCCACAAGCCTTGGCCAGCGCCTTGCCGTCCAGCGGCATGGTGCCTTCGCAGTTGCACACCAGGACGCGTTTTCCGTCCAGCCGCATCACCCGTTTTCCACCCGACAATCTGGTAAACTCACTGTCAGGACTATAGTGTTGAGGACACAGGAAAACCAGCCGGAGACCCGGTTTGCGCATTGTCATTTGGCTGCTGATTCCAGGCCTTCTCGCCTATGCCGGCATAGCCCGGGCCCAGACGAAAGCGGACGATCTGGAACCGCCCAGCCTGGAGCGCGGCGCCGAACTCTGGGGCAAGTGCCGTGCCTGCCACACCATCGAGCCACAGGGCCGCAACATCGTCGGTCCCCGCCTGCATGGCATGTTCGGCCGCAAGGCCGGCAGCGTGGCCGACTACCGCTATTCCGAGGTGATGAAGAAGTCTGCCGTGGTCTGGACCGAGCAGACGCTCGATGCCTATCTGGCAGCCACCCAGGACTTCATGCCGGGCAACAAAATGTATGGCGGACTGGCCATCGCGCAGGATCGCGTCGATTTGATCGCCTGGCTCAAACAGGCAGCCGGGAAATAACCGCAGCCCTTCCAATCGGCCCACAAAACCATATATAATTCAGCTGTATCAATACTTTGGAGGTTGCCCCATGAAAGCCTTCGTTTCCGGCCTGATCGCTGCGCTCGTCATCGCCATTGGCGCCGCCTTCATTCTGCAGACGGTCAACAAATCCGTCGATGTTGCCTTCAGCACCGAAGGCGCACGTGTGACGCCCGAACAGCATTAAACCGAACGGTTTTGGTTCTAGGATTTCGGCGCGGGAATCAACGCGCCGGTTTCCAACGACCAGAGTTTGATTACTGTATCGTAGCCGCCTGACACGGCGCGTTTGCCGTCGGGTGTGAAGGCCACCGACCAGACCGGTTTCTCATGGCCGGCAAACTGCTTGAGCTGGCGTCCGTCTTTCAGATCCCACAATCGCATCAGGCGATCACCCCCGCCCGACAGCGCATAGCGGCCATCCTTCGAGATCGCGATCGAGGTGATGAATCCGCTGTGGCCGGGCAGGCTGCCGCTTTCGCGCTGCGCCACCAGATCCCAACGCTTGATCGACCCATCCGTGCTGCCGGTCAGTGCCGTCTTGCCATCGGGCGTCACCGCCACGGCATTGACACTGGCCTGATGGCCGGTCAGCACGGCAAGCTCCTTCCCGCTGGCAATATCCCAGAGCCGCACGGTCAGGTCATATCCGACCGAGATCAATTGCTTGTCATCCATGGCAAAGGCGACCTGCATCACATTCGCCTCATGGCCTTCGAAGCTGCGCTCCAGCTTGTTGCCGGCCAGGTTCCACAGCTTGATGGTTCTGTCCCAACTTGCCGTCGCCAGCCTGCGGCCATCACGGCTCAGGCTCATGCCGGCGATGTTGTTGACATGGCCGGTCAGTCGGGCCGTTTCCTTGCCGCTGTTGAGATCCCAGCGAATCACCATGTGATCCCAGCTGGCCGACAGCGCGCTCTTGCCATCGGGCAGGAAGACCACGGCATTGACGCTGGCGGTGTGGCCATCCAGCACTTTCAGTTCGCTCTGCTTGGCCATATCCCAAAGCCGCAGGGTGTAGTCCCAGCTGGCTGAGAGCAGTCGCTTGCCATCGGCCGAGACCGCCACAGCATTCACCATGGCACCATGCCCGACCATATCGGCCCGCGCAGCACCACCGGCCAAGGCGATGCCAAGAATCATGCCCATCAGCGCTACATGCCGCCGTGTTGCAAATTGTCGCAGTGTCATCGCCGCATCCTGTGCAACTTTTCCATCCCGCTGGCGTTTATCATGACGGCACGCCGCAAAACATTGCAAGCGCGCCTGTACAGCTCACGCATCACGGTCGCGTTCCGTCGATGCGTCAATCTGCATCATATTGCCGTCACATGCTGTGACGCCCTATATGAGCCAGGTCCGCTATCGGACCACCCCAGATGACCAGCCTGTTTCAAGGAGTCCGCCATGAGTGCCCCTTTCACCATGAAGCCCCTGCCCTATGCCGAAAATGCCCTTGATCCGGTAATTTCCGCCCAAACGCTCGGCTTCCATTACGGCAAGCATCACACGACCTATCTGAATACGCTGAACAAGCTGATCGCCGATGACCCGCTGAAGGACAAGAGCCTGGTCGAGATCATCAAGGCGACCCACGGCAAGGTCGACAAGACCGCGATCTTCAACAACGCGGGCCAGGTCTGGAACCACGACTTCTACTGGCAGAGCCTGACGCCGAAAGGCGGCGGAAAACCGGCTGGCCGCATCGCCGACCTGATCAAGGACAGCTTTGGCGATTACGACAGCTTCAAGAACGAGTTTGCCAATACCGGCGTGACACAGTTCGGTTCCGGCTGGGCCTGGCTCTGCCTGGAGGGCGGCAAACTGGTGTTCAAGAAAACTGCCAATGCGGAAAATCCGCTGCATATGAAGGGCGTGACGCCCCTGCTCACGCTCGATGTCTGGGAACATGCCTATTACCTGGATTACCAGAACCGGCGCCCGGATCACCTGAATGCAGCCATCGACAAGCTGCTGAACTGGGAGTTCGCCGAACAGAATCTCGGCTGAGCCTCGGCGCAGTCCACATAAAAAGAAAGGGCGGTGGAAATCCACCGCCCTTTTCATTTCGGCTGCGCGATCGGCTAGTCGTCGCCGGCGCCGCGTGCGGTAACATCCTTGACCCAGAGGCTGTGATGCTCGCGGGCCCAGTTCACATCGACCTGACCGCTGCCCATGGCATCGAAGGCGCCTTCCATGCCGATGCTGCCGATGTAGATATGGGCCAGGATCACCGCCACCATCACGATGCCGGCAATGGCATGCACCAGCTGCGCCAGCTGCATGCCTGCGATATCGGTGCCATAGAAGGGGAACATCAGTATATAGCCGCTGACGGCCAGCGCGAGGGCGCCTAGCACGACCAGCCAGAAGATGATCTTCTGGCCGCCGTTGAACTTGCCGGCTGGCGGATGCACGCCCTTCTGCAGCAGCCCGCCGCCCTGGCGGAACCACTCCATGTCGATGGCATTGAAGATGTTGTGGCGAATCCACAGCACTGCCATCAGGAAGACACCCAGCACGAACGGGAAGCTGAGGAAGTTATGCGCCAGCTTGCCAAAGGCGCTCATCGCGGTGAAGGCTTCCGGGCTCATGATCGGCAGCAGCAGGCTGCGACCGAAGGACACGTTGAGACCGCTGAGCCCCAGGATGACGAAGCAGATCGCTGTCAGCCAATGGGCGAACCGCTCGATGCCCTTGAAGCGCTCGATGGTGCGGCCCGACATGCCATGCTCGACCTTGATGCGGCCGCGGATCGCCATGAAGGCGGCCAGCGCGATCACGGTGATGGCCAGCAGCCAACCGCCGACCGACTTCACGGTGCCCTGCGAGACCTGGCGCCAGTCGCGACCCTGCGGCTGGATCAGGACGCCGGACTTGGCATCGGGGATCGACACGCGACCGGTGACCGGTCCGCCCTTGAGTTGCTGCAGCAAGGCGGCCTCATCGGCCGGAGTCTGCTGCGCCATTGCCGCCTGTGGTGCGGCAATGGCGAATGCCAGGCCCAGTGCGAGCGCGGCGGCGAGGAATGTGCGCTTGAAACCGAAAAGGCGCATCTTGCTGTCTCCCTTGTAAGCCACGATCAGGCGCCGGTCTTGTAAGCGGTCGCCCAGCCCCAGGCACCGGAGCCATAGCCACGGCGGCTGACGCGCTCCTTGTATATCTGGGCAATCACGTCACCGTCGCCGGCGAGCAGGGCCTTGGTCGAGCACATCTCGGCGCAGAGCGGCAGCTTGCCTTCGGCCAGACGGTTGGCACCGTACTTGGCATATTCTTCCTTGGTGTTGTCGGCTTCCGGGCCGCCGGCGCAGAAGGTGCACTTGTCCATCTTGCCACGGCTGCCGAAGTTGCCGACCTGCGGATACTGCGGCGCGCCGAACGGGCAGGCATAGAAGCAGTAGCCGCAGCCGATGCACAGATCCTTGGAATGCAGAACCACGCCTTCCTCGGTCTTGTAGAAGCAGTCGACCGGGCAGACCGCCATGCAGGGCGCATCTTCGCAATGCATGCAGGCCATCGAGATCGAGCGTTCGCCCTTGGCGCCGTCATTCAGCGTGACGACGCGGCGGCGGTTGATGCCCCAGGGCACCTCGTTCTCGTTTTTGCAGGCAGTGACGCAAGCATTGCATTCGATGCAGCGCTCGGAGTCGCAGAGGAATTTCATGCGGGCCATGATTATATCTCCCTAACCGGCGCTTACGCCGCCTCGATGCGGCACAGCGTGGCCTTGTTCTCATGCATATGGGTGACCGGGTCGTAGCCGTAGGTGGTCACACCGTTGACTGATTCGCCGAGCACGATCGGATCGGCGCCCGGCGGATAGTTCTTGCGCTGGTCCGTGCCCTGCCAGAAGCCGGAGAAGTGGAACGGCATGAAGGCAACGCCCTTGCCGACGCGCGGCGTCACCATTGCCTTGACCTTGGCCTTGGCGTTGTTTTCCGGACCGTAGACCCAGACATTCTGACCTTCCTTGATGCCAAGGCGGGTCGCGTCATCGGGATTGATCTCGACGAACATGTTCTGCTGCAGCTCGGCCAGCCACTTGTTGGAGCGGGTTTCTTCGCCGCCGCCCTCGTATTCGACCAAGCGGCCGGAGGTGAGGATCATCGGGAAGTCCTTGGTCACATCCTTGTCCTGGATGCTCTTGCCCAGATGCGGCAGGCGATAGTCGCGGCGATCGGCCATGGCCGGATACTTGGCGACCAGGTCACGCCGCGAGCTGTATATCGGCTCGCGATGCACCGGGATCGGATCGGGCAGACCGAAGGCATTGGCACGCGCCTTGGCATTGCCCATCGCCTGCACACCATGCGCCATGGTGACGCGGATGATGCCGCAGCTCAGGTCAATCGCCCAGCCGACCGCATCGGGATTGTTGCCGCCGATCTTCTCGATCGTGGCACGTTCCGCGTCGGTCAGTTCCTTGTCCCAGCCCATCTTCTTGAGCAGGCCATAGGTGAACTCGGGATGGCCGTCCTGGATCTCCGAACCGACCGGGTAGGAACCGTCGGCCAGCAGGGAAACGCCGTTGCGCTCGACGCCGAAGCGGGCACGGAAGGCGCCGCCGCCGTCTTTCACCGGCAGGTTGGTGTTGTAGAGCACATGGGTGCCGGGATGCTTCATCTCGGGCGTGCCCCAGCACGGCCAGGGCAGGCCGTAGAACTCACCCTTGAGCGGCCCCTTGGTGGCGCGCAGCGATATGATGTCGAAATCGCCCTGGTGAGCCATATGATCCTTCAGGCGCTCCGGCGACTGGCCGGAATAGCCGATCGAGATCGTGCCTTTGTTGATCTCGCGCAGGATGTCTTCGACATTCGGCTCGTCGCCGGCATCGATCTTGATGTTCTTGAACAGCTCCTGTTCGAAACCGAGCTTCTTGGCCAGCTTGTACAGGATCCAGTGGTCGGGCTTCGATTCGAAGACCGGCGGCACGATCTGCTCGCCCCACTGCAGCGACCGGTTCGACGCGGTGCGCGAACCGCGAGTCTCCAGCTGGGTGCAGGCCGGCAGCAGATAGGTGCCGTTCTTGCGGTCGGGCAGCGCGGCAGCCGTGGTCGGATGCGGGTCGACCACGACCATCAGCTCGACCTTTTCCATGCCGGTGCGCATCTCGGGCATGCGCGGCACGGTATTGCCGCCATGGCCCCAGAAGAACATCGCCTTGACGTTGTCGGGCTGCTCGAGATCCTTCTTGTCGACCATGACGGCGTCGAACCAGCGCGTCGACGGGATGCCCTTGGTCTCCATGAACTTCTTGTCCTGGAAGCGGCTCAGCACCCAGTTGTAGTCGACATCCCAGACACGCGCCCAATGCTTCCAGGCGCCTTCAACCAGGCCGTAATAGGCCGGCAGCGTCGTCACATCGAGGCCCAGGTCGGTGCAGCCCTGCACGTTGCAATGGCCGCGGAAGATGTTGGCGCCACCGCCTTCCACGCCGATGTTGCCCAGCGCGAGCTGCAGGATCGACAGCGCACGCACATTGGCGGTGCCGACGGTGTGCTGCGTCACGCCCATGCACCAGATCAGGGTGCCGGGCTTGTTCTTCGCCATCAGCTCGGCAACACGCTTCATCTGTTCGCCCGGAACGCCGGTGACCTTCTCGGTCTCTTCCGGAGTCCACTTCGCCACCTCGGCACGGATGTCATCCATGCCGTAGACGCGCTGGCGGATATATTCCTTGTCTTCCCAGCCATTCTGGAAGATGTGCCAGAGCAGGCCGTAGATCACCGGAATATCGGTACCGGGACGGATGCGCATGTATTCGGTGGCATGTGCGGCCGTGCGGGTGAAGCGCGGATCGATCACCACCATCGGCGCCTTGTTGATCTCCTTGCCGCGCAGCACATGCTGCAGCGACACCGGATGCGCCTCGGCGGGGTTGCCGCCCATGATCACGATGCACTTCGAATTGTGGATGTCGTTGTACGAATTGGTCATCGCGCCATAGCCCCAGGTATTGGCTACGCCGGCGACCGTGGTGGAATGGCAGATACGCGCCTGGTGGTCGATGTTGTTGGTACCCCAGAAGGCGGCAAACTTGCGGAACAGGTAGCCGCCTTCATTGGAGAACTTGGCCGAACCAAGCCAGTAGGCCGATTCCGGACCGGACTTCTGGCGGATCTCCAGCAGCTTGTCGCCGATCTCGTTGATCGCGGTATCCCAGCTGATGCGGGTCCATTTGCCGTCGACCAGCTTCATCGGATATTTCAGGCGGCGGTCACCGTGGGTCAGCTCGCGGATCGAGGCACCCTTGGCGCAATGGGTGCCGAGGTTGATCGGGCTGTCCCAGGTCGGCTCCTGGCCAACCCAGACGCCGTTCTCGACTTCCGCCGTGACGGTGCAGCCGACCGAGCAATGGGTGCAGATATTCTTCTTCTTGACGATGTTGCCGCTGGTAGACGGCGCCGCCTTGGCGGTCTTGATCATCGCAGGCGTCAGCGCCGAAACGGCAGCCAGACCGCCGGCCGCAAGGCCGGATGCTTTGAGGAAGCCACGGCGATCCATGGTCTGCAGCGCAGCGCCGGCAAGGATGCCGGACAGTTTACCGCCGGCCTTCTGGGGGGCACCGGTGGTGGAGCTTTTCTTGATCAACATGGGGCGTCTCCGGTATCGGGACTTAACGTCTTCGGGCTGGTCTTGCGGCTCTGAGCGATCAGAGCCGGTTGCTGTCGTAGAAGCGCTTCACGTGCTCGGTTTCCTTGTAGCGCTGCTTCTTGCGGGTTTCGGCATTCTCGGCTGCCTCGACCTTGGCGGGCACGGCAACCACACCGGCAACGGCAGCTGCCGCGGCGCCAACACCTGCGGTGCGCAGGAAGCTGCGGCGATCGAGCGCTTCTTTCTTCTCGGCGGATTTGTCTTTGCTCATGGCGGGTTCCTCCGTATGGGTGTGCCGGCCGCTCACGCGGCCATGGCGAAAGCCTGGGTTTCGATCAGCATGAACAGCCGGCCGGCAGTGCCGAGCGGCCGATAGAGTTTCGCGCTGGGCGCCTGTTCGAGATCGGTGAAGAACCGCTCGCCCCAGGGGGCGATATGCTGACGGAACAGGCGCTCCTGCGTCGCCAGTTCGGCCGGGCCACGCCCTTCACCGCCGCGGATCAGCAAAGCCATCAGTTCACACAGGGCGCCCATATGATCTTCCGGTTCGGCCACATGGTCGGCGCGGGCATAGCCCAGCTTCTCCATGTCGCCGCGCAGCTTGGCCAGCGGACGCTCGTACAGGAAACCGGTGCGATAGAATGAGGCATAGGGCACCAGCTCGCCACGCGGCAGGCCGATGAACAGCGCGTCGTATTCGTCCTGCGCGCGCTCCAGCGAGATGGCGCGGGCCGCTTCGGCCAGGTCGGCCAATGCCGCACCCATCGGGCTGGCATCGCCCTTGAGCTGGGCCAGTGCGGTCAGCAGCGCCGTGTCGGGGCGCCGCGCCAGGCTACGCCCGAACAGGGCATAAATCTGTGCCCGCCAGATGTCTTCCTCGGGAATGACCGGAGCCGCATCGGCGGCCTGCACATCGGGATAGAGATCGGGGCGCAGGTCATGGCGGGTCACTTGCCCGCCCGTCGCGCTCTCGATGGCCAGCACGTATTCGCCGGGGACGCGATCAGCCTTGTTCAGCCAATGCCAGACATTGGCCTGCTTCACGCCCAGCAAACGGGCCAGTTGAGTCTGCCCGCCGACCAAAGTGATGGCTTTTGATAGTGCGTCGCTCACGAATCCCCTGCCTGTCGCCGTTAACTTACAAACTGATTTGTCGGGCGCCAATGGAAATCGGCATAACCTGCTGATTTTTCAGGGTTTTTGCTGCACCTGCGAAATTTTGAGAGCGATTCTTAGTCGCAGCTTTTTATAAAGGTTTTAAACTGCGGCACTGATGCACTAACTGCTAACCAACTGGCTGTATTCCCAGAGAGTTCGACGATAGCTCACCGTTTGGTTGCGTAAGGATTCCCCCGGCATGCCGCATGACGCCCCGCTGATTACGATGCTGGCTCTCGCATTCGTGATTGCATTCGCCTTCGGCATGATCGCGCAACAGTTCCGCCTGTCCCCCCTGGTCGGCTACCTGCTTGCCGGTATCGCGGTCGGTCCGCATACGCCGGGCTTCGTCGCCGATACCGTACTGGCGCAACAGCTCGCCGAGATCGGTGTCATCCTGCTGATGTTCGGCGTTGGCCTGCATTTCTCGCCCAGCGATCTGATGCGGGTGCGCTGGATCGCCATTCCCGGTGCCGTCGTGCAGATCGCGGTGGCAACCCTGCTCGGTTTCATTGTCGCGCAGATCTTTGGCTGGGGTATCGGCGGCGGCCTGGTGTTCGGCCTTGCCTTGTCGGTTGCCAGTACCGTGGTGCTGCTACGGTCGCTGGAAAGCCGCAACGAGGTCGATACCGATCAGGGCCGTATCGCTGTCGGCTGGCTGCTGGTCGAAGACATCCTGATGATCGTCGCCCTGCTGCTGCTGCCGGCCTTTGCCGACATGCTGGGCGATCGCCCGAACAGCAGCGGCGAAAGCGTTGCCTACACCCTGCTGATGACGGCGGTGAAAGTGGCGCTGTTTGCGGCCCTCGCCCTGGTGGTGGGCAAGCGCGCCATTCCCTGGCTGCTGCAGCATGTGGCCAACACCGGCTCACGCGAGCTGTTCACCCTCGCGGTGCTGGCCTGTGCGCTGGGCATCGCCTTCGGTGCGGCCATGCTGTTTGACGTGTCTTTCGCGCTCGGCGCCTTCTTTGCCGGTGTGATCATGAATGAATCCGAACTCAGCCACGATGCGGCGCAACGCTCGCTGCCGTTTCAGGATGCCTTCGCCGTGCTGTTCTTCGTCTCGGTCGGCATGCTGTTCCAGCCCAGCATCATTTTCGATGAACCGCTCGGCGTGCTGGCGGTGGTGCTCATCATCGTCTTCGGCAAATCACTGGCGGCCTTCCTGATCGTGCTGGCTTTCCGCCATCCGCTCACCACCGCATTGACGGTATCGGCCAGCCTGGCGCAGATCGGCGAATTCTCGTTCATCCTCGCCGGCCTGGGTGTGTCCTTCGGCCTGCTGCCGCCGGATGGCCGCGACCTGATCCTGGCCGGCGCCCTGCTGTCGATTTCACTGAACCCGCTGCTGTTCCGCGCGCTTGAGCCGCTGGAAGCCTGGTTGCGGGCGCGCCCCGACCTGCTGCGCCGCCTGGGTGCCGAGAAGCTGGGCATGGAGAAAGACGACGAAAAGCCCTAAGTCGGCAGCGCGCCGCCATGCCGGCGGCGCGGCATTGATGCCTCTTGCGGCTCCGCGGCTGGCTGCGGGTCCGGCGCAAGCGGCGCGGATACAGCAACGGCAGCGTCATCGGGTGCCGGCAGGGCCTGCTGCGGTTCGCTTGACTCCGCCGGGGGCACCGCGACCGGTGCTTCTTCCGCCGGTTTCGGTTCCTGGCTGAAGCCCGAAAAGACCTTCTGCGCCATTTTCACCACATCATCGCCCGGCAGCAGATCGCCATAGCCCGGTGCGGTGAAATCCCAGTTGTATTCGACCAGTGCCTGGTAGTTCACCACGCTGGGCTCGACCAGCCACAGCTTGCGCAGCGCCGCGGCCTTCAGCGCCGGCGGCACGCCCTTGCGCAGGAACAGGCTGAAATCGCTGTCGGCCGTCAGGCTGTCGATCGACGGCAGCGCGGCCAGATCGATCTCGGGCTCCGGCTCCGGCGCAACAGGCGGTTCTGCGGCCGGGGCCTGCTCCTGCTGTCGCGCTTCGGCTTTGCGGCGCGACCAGCGCGACAGGAAACCGCCGGCTTCCGCATCGGCGCCTTCGGGCTTGTCGCGGCTGCCGGGGTCACTCATCTTCCGGCACCTGGCGCAGCGGGTCGGAAGTGTAGAGCCAGTTGCGGCGCGCCAACGCTTCCGGATCGGCACGGTCGCGCTTGCGTTTATAATGCTCTTTCGTGGGCGGATGCCGCTGCACGTAATCCTGCATCCATTCCAGGATGGCGGCTGGCATCGGCACGAAATCGACGATGTCGTCACCGGTATCGTTATGGGCATGCGCCTCGCCCGGATCGACCGAAGCGCCATGCAGGGCGATGCCCGGCTCCACATCGCTGTTGCGCAGGAAGACCCAGACAGCGGGCTGCGCGCTTTCGATATTGTAGGCGTAGGTCTCGCTCTCATGGCGATACAGCGCCAGCTCAGCATCCCCGGCATAGAACTGCACCCAGCCCTCGCCCTCGGCCAGCTTGGTCCAGGGTGCCGAATCCGGCACACCGGGCAGCACCTGCACCGGGCGCCAGCTGTAATCCTTCCAGGGATTGTCCAGCTTGCGACGTTCCAGGATCACGCCGACGCGGCGGATTTCGGTTTCAGGCGGCAGGATATCGGCCATGCGTCAGCTTCCCGCATTCAGCGGCAGGTTGACCACCAGATTCTGCGGCTTGAGCCGCAGCTTGCCATGGTGATCCATGGCGATGCCGAGATAGACCGGCCGGCCGGCCACGCGCGGCAGCATCAGCGACGGATCGCGGAATTCCAGCCGGAACAGCGCCAGGATCTGGCGCATGTGATCCTCGTCGACCGGCTTGCCCTCATACAGTGCGTTCATGATCGTGCTGGAGGTCGTGTCCATGCCGACATGCCAGACCCAGCGCTCGTCGCGGATGGTCTGCACCGGCTGCACCTGCACGGCAGCGCCGGTCAGCCGTTCGACCCAGGCCTCGATCACCCGGGCAAAGGCATCCTGCCCCGGCCGGGTGAAGCCGAAATCCAGCACGAAGTCGTGCTTGTCGCTGCGCGCCCAGTATTGCGGGGCGTTTTCCTTGGTCAGGATATCCATGTCGATGCTGCGCAGTGCCGTTCCGGCCTCGGCCACCAGCGCGCCCAGCGAACCGAAGCCGCCGGCCGACAGCATCTCGACGGTTTCCTCATCGGCCAGCAGGATGCGGCTGTCCTGCACCGTTGCCTTCTGCACGCGGAAGAACAGCTCGGCGGCCCGGGCCTGGAAGGCATTGTCGCGACCATCGAGCAAATCGCGCAGGATGGCGGCAGCCAGATGATCCATGAACATCGCCGGCACGGCCGGCGCCTTGGGCCGGAACAGGCCGACATAGGCTGCTTCCAGATTGCCGCTGCGGATCAGGTGATCGCGGAAGCGCAGGAAGATCGTATAATTCTCCTGCGCATCGGCATCGGCGAGCCTGCCGATATCGGCAGCCGACACGCTGCGCAGCGGATCACCCAGCAGGCTGGCATGCAGCGCGCGCTCGGCGGCACAGGCCTCGTCCGGCGGCGCCATTTCCGGCCGGCTGAGATAGGCGCGGATGAAATCGCCGCTGATGCCGAGCCGGCCATCGGCGCCGCGGTCGAGCAGGTCGTAGCCGCTGCTGATCCAGAAGCCTTCAGACATCAGGCGCGATCTCCCAGATTTTCGTATGCGGCTTGTCGCCCGGCGGCTGCACGATGCGGAACTGCTCGCGGATTGCATCGCCCTCGATGAAGCGGCTCAAGGACAGCAGCGTGTTGATCGGATGCTCGCTCAGCGAGACGGCGTAATCGATCTCTTCCCTGGCAGCGGCCTTGGCAGTGGCGAAATCCGGCGCGCCATACTCCTGCTGCAGATGCCGGGCCAGCGCCTCGATCACCGCATCGTATTCCTCGCGCTCGATGGTCGACACCGTCACCAGCGTCGACCAGCCGAAGCTGTCGAGGCCCAGGAAACCATTCGAAAAGGCCTGTTTTTCCTGGCGGCTGAGGCTGTCCGGGTCGGCATCGGCAAAGGCAAAGGTGCCCGGCACAGCCCATTCGCCGGGATCGGCGGCTTCGGGGAAGACGCGGGTGTCAGACTCATCGAAGCGGATGGTGCGCAGCAGCTTCATTGCAGGGCCTTTACGCTTTCGGGCAGTTGCCAGCTCGGCTGCCGCAACCGGTCGCGCAGCGGATAGAAGCTCTTCCCGCCCGCCGCCGTCTCGCTGGAAGCGTCGCCATTGGCATCGATCTTCAGCGCCTTGTCGTCCAGGTCATGCAGGAACGCCCGGCGCACCGGTTCAAAACCCTGTTCCTGCCAGCGATCAAGCCAATGCAGCATATGGCGACCGAAGGATTCGACCAGCTGCGGCACGGTCACATCGCGGCAGCCTTCCTCATGCAGGTTGGTATAATCCAGCTCGGTGCCCGGCGCATCGTCGTCGCGCTCGGACACCATCTGCACGGTGATGCCCAGCACGAGCCATTCGGGCACGTCTGACATGCCCTCCTTCTCGACCAGCGGGCCATGCGCAATGCGGATGCCACCGACACAGGCCGCATTCACCAGCAGGCGATCCGGCCAACCCACGGCGACAGGGGTTTCGGCCGGCGCCACCGCGGCCAGGCCATCATGCAGGCCCAGCAGGCCGACATAGGCCAGGGTCAGCGCCGGCTGGATCGGGTCCAGCGGGCGCAGCACCAGCGCCGCCTCGCAGCGGCTCGGCCGGTCCACCATCAGCATGAAGCCATCCTCGGCGCCTTCACTGGCCGCCTGGCAGGCGGTGCTGAAGGCATCGGCCACGCAGAGCTTCAATGTGTAGCCCGGTGGCAGGTCGGGCCATTCTTCCGGTGTCATGCAGCATCCCCAAAACTGGCCAGCAGCCGCTCGGCCTCGGCCAAGTCTTCCGGCGCATTTGCATTGAAAAACGGATCGACCGGCGTGGCGGCAAACTCAACCTGCACCAGCCGGTGCCGCGCCGTCCAGCGATCCACCTTGCGGATATCCTCGTCCACCACGGCATGGCGCAGGTCGTCATGCAGGCGCACCGGCCAAAGGCCGACGACCGGATAGGCCTGGCCGGCCGACACCGCGCAGGCGAGATCCGCACCGGCCTGCATCCGCGCCGCCACCATGCGCGCCACCAGGTCGCGCGGCAGGAACGGGCCATCGCCCGGCACGGTGACGATATCTGTAATCTCCGGCCGATTGGCTTTCGCCCAGGCCAGTCCAGCCAGCACGCCGGCCAGCGGTCCGACAAAACCATCGACCGCATCACCGGCCACCGGCAGGCCCCAGTCGGCAAAGCGCGCCGGATCGCCATTGGCATTCAGCACGATGCCATCCACCTGCGGCGCCAGGCGCTCGATGATCCGCGAGAGGATCGGCTTGCCGCCGAGCAGCTGCAGCCCCTTGTCGCCGCCGCCCATGCGCCGCGCCAGCCCACCGGCCAGCACCACACCGAGAACCTTGCCCGACATGCTATGCCGCCTCGTCGTCGCGGCCGCCCTTGCGCTGGCTGCGGGTGTCTTCCTCGGCCACGGCGGCCGGATCGGCATCGAAATGCAGCCGCTCGGTGCCGGCCAGCGCCACGAACCGCTTGCCCTTGGCCCGCCCGATGAGGGTCATGCCGATCTGGCGTGCCAGTTGCACGCCCCAGGCGGTGAAGCCAGAACGGCTGATCAGGATGGGAATGCCCATCTGCGCCGTCTTGATCACCATCTCCGAGGTCAGCCGCCCGGTGGTGTACATGCTCTTGCCCCTGGCCGAGAGGCCATGCACGCGCATGTAGCCGGCGATCTTGTCGATGGCGTTGTGACGACCGACATCCTCCATGTAGATCAGCGGCCGGTCGTCCTCGCACAGCACGCAGCCATGAATGGCGCCGGCCTCAAGATAGAGCGAGGGCGTCAGGTTGATCTGTTTCGACAGGCTGTAAATCCAGGAGGTGTTCAACATCGCATCGGGATCGAGCGACACGCTTTCCACCGCATCCATCATGTTGCCAAAGACCGTGCCCTGGGCGCAGCCCGAGGTCTGGGTCTTTTTCTTCAGGCGGTCTTCGTAATCGGTCTGCCGTGCAGTGCGCACCACGATGGTCTCGATATCGGCATCGTAGTCGATGCTGGTAACCTCATCCTCGGGCAGCAACATGCGCTGGTTGGCCAGATAGCCGAGCGCCAGATAGTCGGGATAGTCGCCGATCGTCATCATGGTGACGATCTCCTGCCCGTTGAGAAACAGGGTGAGCGGACGCTCGACCGGCACGCGGGTATCGATCGGCCGGCCGTCCTGGTCGATACCCTGCACGGCCTCGGTGAGCGCCGGGTTCTGCGGGTCGGGGCTGACGAGATAGGCAGGCTGCTGAGTCTTCATGGCTCCTATATAGGGCAGAACTCAGCCGGTGGCGATGTACTGCCGCAGGGCCTCGGCTTCCATCTGGGTGTCGGCAATGCGGCGCTTGACCACGTCGCCGATGGAAATCATGCCGATCAGCTTGCCGTTATCCACAACGGGCAGGTGGCGAATGCGCCGCTTGGTCATCAGGTGCATCACATCCTCGATGGTGTCCTGGCTGGTGCAGACCATCACATTGCGGGTCATGATGGTGTCGGCGCTCTGCTGCAGCAGGTCGGTGCCGATCATGGCCAGGCCGCGCACGATATCGCGTTCCGACAGGATGCCGGCGATGCCGCCATCGGGCCGCAGCACCATCACCGCACCGATGCCCTTGTCGGCCAGTTTCTGGCAGACCGCCTCGATGCCTTCATCGGGCCTGACGCTGATCACGCCAGGCGTCTTGTTCTTGAGAATTGCCGCAACGCCCATGGTTGTGTCCTCCTCTTTCTGCCCGACGACCTGAGGCGGGCTGTTGGGTGCAGATCCGGTTACGCAACCTCCGAAAAACGATGCAAGTCGCCGCCGGTTGCAAAGCTGGCGGCCGATGATGGTCGGATCGGTGATGGTCGGATATGGGGTGGCCGGGCACGTGGGGACACAGCCACGCGGGCTGCTGCCCCGCTTGCGGCAGCACCCTTGGTTCCGGCGTTCGTCCCTGCAGTCTTCCCGGTGCTCATCTGGCCTCCCGGTGTATTTTTGCCGTCGACTCCGCTGATCGCGGCCCCACGGTGGTGACAGTGTCCGCCAAGCCCGTCGCGATGACAAGACCTGTTCCGCCGCGCGGCCCCCGAGCAGGTATTTAAGTGCTTGAAGAGTCTTTGGCTTTGCCCGGTCCGGCAGGGGGTGCCGGGGCCTTGCGGGCGGGGAGCGGTTCAGTTAAGGTCCGCGCCGTTTTCGACCCCCGGCCGTGGTTTGCACCCCAGCCGGTCCCTCGCGGAGAGGTGCCAGAGTGGTCGATCGGGGCGGTCTCGAAAACCGTTGTGCGTGCAAGCGTACCGTGGGTTCGAATCCCACCCTCTCCGCCAATTCCATTTCAAAGATCCAGACTGCCGAAACCCTGCCCGCAGGCAGGCTTCCGGCAGCCTTGGCTATGCTGTTAGCGTCAGAACTTCACGGCTTCGCCGGGGCTGAGGTTCAGCACCCGGGTGCTTGTGGTGCCCAGCGCGCCGATGAATTCCTCCGGCGTGCCCTTGCCGAGCGGATTGGCGCCATAATGCATCGGGATGACGAATTTCGGCTTCAGCATGTCGCGGATCGCAAAGGCGGCACCCTGCGGGTCCATGGTGAAATTGCCGCCGATCGGGATCAGCACCAGATCGGGACGATAGCGCTCGGCGATCAGCTTCATGTCGCCGAACACATCGGTGTCGCCCATGTGATAAATCCTGAAGCCGTTTTCCATCTCGATGATATAGCCGACCGGCTCGCCGCCGACATGGGTGGCGCTTTTGCCGGTCGCCTCGTCGCGATGCACATATTCGGATGAATGCTCGGCATGGGTGGCGGTCACCTTGATGCCCGCCGCGGGCTGGATGGTGCCGCCCTTGTTGAAGCGCGGCAGCTTGTCGCCCGGCATCACGCCCAGCGTGGTGAGGCTCTGGTTCAGGCCGCCCGGCGCCCACATCGGCAGGTTATGCATCCGGGCGAGGTCCGGCGCATCGGCGATGTGATCGAAATGGCCATGTGTCACCAGGATCGCATCGACCTTGCCGAGTGCCGTCAGCTCCTTGAAGGCCGCCGGTGTTTTCGGATTGGTGCGCAGCCAGGGATCGACAACGATCACCTTGCCGCCCGGCGAAGTGATGCGGAACGCCGCCTGACCGAGCCAGAGCACTTCGGTCTGGCCGCTTTGTGCCTGCGCCGCGCCTGCCACAAACAGCAGCGAGATCATCCAGACTTTCATCATGCTGATAAAGCGCATGGTCAATACTCCTTCATTGAATGGTCAATCGATACGAACGTCTGCCGCTTTCAGAATCGGCCGCCAGCGCGCAATTTCTTCCGCGATGTAGCTGCCGAATTTTTCCGGACTGGCCGGGGCCGCTTCCGCGCCCTCCTGATCGAGCCGGGCCTGAAGCTGGGGCGAAAGCAATGCGCTGTTGATGGTGGCATTCAGTCTGGCAATCACGGCAGCCGGCGTGCCGGCCGGTGCCACGATGCCATACCACTGGTCCGCATCGAAACCGGCATATCCGCTTTCCGCCACCGTCGGCAGTTCCGGGAAAGCCCGCATGCGGCGCGCGCTCGAAATCGCCAGTGCCCGCAGGCGCCCGGCCTTGACCTGCGGCATCACCGCGGTGGCGCCGGTGAAGCCCACCTGGATCTGGTCCGCGATCAGATCGGTGACAAACGGCGCCGTGCCTTTGTAGGGCACATGCAACAGATCCACGCCGCTCACATGTTTCAGATATTCCGTGGTGATATGCGCAGCGCTGCCATTGCCGCCGGAACCATAGGCGAGGCTGCCGGGCCTGGCCTTGGCCGCCGCAACCAGTTCGGCCAGCGTGTTGATCGGGCTTTTCGCATTGACGACCAGGATATTCGGCACGCGGGCCACCAGGGCCACCGGCGCAAAACTCCTGATCGGGTCATAGCCCAGCTTGGGATAGAGCGAGGGATTCAGCGCAAGCGTTCCGATATGGCCCATCAGCAAGGTGTGGCCATCGGGCGACGCGCGCGCGACGATTTCCGCACCCAGGCCACCGCCGGCGCCGGCGCGATTTTCGATGAGCACCGTCTGGCCCAGATCGACCTGCAGCCGATGCGCAATCTCGCGCGCAAGAATATCGGTTGTCCCGCCAGGCGTGAAGGGCACCACCAGCGTGATCGGCTTTGTCGGGTAATCCGCAGAATAGGCCGGCGTCACAGCCAGGATGCCTGCCAGGCACCATAAAAGGCCACCGGCCCGCCGCAGCCAATGCCCGGTTGGCAACACACCGCCCGTCATGACGAACTCCCCCCGGATAGTCCCGGCTGCGCCGATCTTTTTTACGGTGCCGGCTCAGCGCACACGAAATCATTTTGGCAGGATGTTGATGCCGGGGCGGAATGACAAATGACAAGAACGGGATGATTCATGAACCGGCTGCACCATTGCCGGTCACTCAATCTGCTGCAGCGCTTTCTTCATGAAGCCGAGAAACCGCGGATGGCTGGCATGGGCCACATTGATGCGCATCGCCGGCTGCCGCGACACGCGTTCGGGGCTGAACACCGTGCCGGGTGCCAGGAAGATGCTCTGCTGGGCGGCATCGCGACATAACGCCAGTTCGTCGATGCCGGCAGGAAACTCGGCCCAAAGATAAAATCCGCCGCCATGGGGCGGCACCACGGGCAGGCCGATGCGGGCCAGATCATCAAGCGCGCGTGCCGTTGCTTCCTCCACCCGGCCGCGCAGGCGACGCAGATGGCGCAGATAATGTCCGCCCGCGATCAGACCATAGACAAACCGCTCGGCATGCGCCGAGGAGGCCGCCACGGTCAGCAGCTTGATATCGGCCAGCGCCTCGGTCAGCGCCGCGCTGGCGGCCACATAGCCGACCCGCAATGAAGCCGACAGCGTCTTGGAAAAAGTGCCGATATAGAGCACGCGGTTGAGCTGGTCGAGCGCGGCAAGCCGGGGGCTGTTCGGCGGCAGAATATCGGCAAAGGGATCATCTTCCACGATGTGGAAGCCATGCTTTTCCGCCGCCTGCAGCAGGCCATAGGCCACCGACAGCGACAAGGAGCCGCCGGTCGGGTTATGCGCCAGCGACTGGATGAAGAACAGCTTGGGCTGCAGCACCGCCAGCTTGGCATTCAGATCATCGAGATCAGGGCCATCGGCCTTGCGCCGGATACCGACAACGCGCGCCTTGCCCAGCCGCAGCTTGCCGAACAGCGGGTAGTAGCCCGGATCGTCGACGAAGACGACATCGCCGGGTTCGAGAAACTGCCGCATGATCAGGTCGAGCGCGTGATTGGCACCATGGGTGAGCAGCACCTGCTCGGGCGAGCCATGGATCGCACGCTCGGCCAGCGATAATCCGATGCGCTCGCGCAAAGGCAGAAAACCCCGCACTGTGCCGTAACCGTATTCGATGCCGACGCCGCGCGGCAGTTTCATGCCCTCGAACTGTGCGCTCAGCTCCGAGCCCTCCATCCAGGACGGCGGCGGCCGGCCATCGCCCGGCCGTACCTCGTAATGCTGCTCCATCTGCTCGCGCAGCAGCGAGACCAGATCGAGCGCTTCGGCCACATGCGGTGCCGGCCGGGGCGCGGCACCCGCCGCCGCCGCGGCAACGACATAGCCAGAGCCCGGGCGCGCCTCCAGGAGGCCGAGCGCCACCAGGCGGTCATAGGCCTCGGCCATGGTGTTCTTCGACACGCCCTGGTCGATGGCGGCGCGACGGATCGAGGGAATGCGCTCACCCGGCTTCACCAGGCCTTCCGCGATCAGGCGCGACAACCGCGCGATGATCGCATCCACCCGTGTCACCGGACGCTGCGTGGTGACGGCCCCGGTCTTTTTGCTGCTCGCCAACTGTCCCGCCTTTTCTGCTGGTACAGGCCCGGCCGGAATCCGCCAAACCGTCCCTTGAGCCAGAGAACCGTATTGGGACAGTTTGAAAACTGTACCGCCCCCGAGTCAATCGACATATGGGTCAACCGGCGGACAGGGATGGAGACAGAGAATGGGATCGGTCGAGACCGGCAAATCCTCGCGCGTCAGCGGCTTTCACAAACTCAGCCCGGCCGACCGGCTGAAACTGGTCCAGGGCTTTGCCGGCCTGGATGCCGCCGCCGCCGGCCACCTGGCCCAGCCCGCCCTCGATCCGCATCTGGCCGACCACATGATCGAGAATGTGGTTTCCGCCATCAGTATCCCGATCGGCGTCGCCACCAATATGAAAGTGGATGGCCGCGACCTGCTGGTGCCGATGGCCACGGAAGAATCCTCCGTCGTCGCCGCCGTGTGCAACGCCGCGCGGCAATGCTATGACGCCGGCGGCTTCACCACATCTGTCTCCGGCACGGAGATGATCGCGCAGATCCAGCTGGTGCAGGTTACCGATCCGCAGGCCGCCCGCATCCGCATCCTGGAACGCAAGACGGAGATCTCCGAAATCTGCAACGCCTGCGATCCGGTGCTGGTGAAGCTCGGCGGCGGCTTCCGCGATGTGGAAGTCCGCGTCATCGACACGCAGGGCGGGCCGATGGTAATCACCCATCTGATCGTCGATACCCGCGATGCCATGGGCGCCAATACGGTGAACACCATGGCGGAAAAACTGGCGCCATCTATCGAGCGCTGGGGTGGCGGCAGGGTTTACCTGCGCATCCTGTCCAATCTGGCCGACCGGCGCCTGGCTCGGGCGCGAGCCACCTGGCCGCTGGAGGCCATCGGCGGCCCTGCCGTGCGCGACGGCATGCTGGCAGCCTATCACTTCGCCGATGCCGATCCCTACCGCGCCGCCACCCATAACAAGGGCATCATGAACGGCGTATCGGCCATCGTGCTGGCCACCGGCAACGATACCCGTGCAGTGGAAGCCGGCGCCCATGCCTATGCCGCGCGCAACGGTCATTACGGCAGCCTGACCACCTGGGAGGTCGCTACTGATGGCGGTCTCAGTGGGACATTAGAACTGCCGATGCCGGTCGGTCTGGTCGGCGGCGCCACCAAGGTGCATCCCACCGCGCAGGCGTGCCTGAAAATCCTCGGCGTCAAATCCGCCGCAGACCTGGCGCGCATCATTGCCGCTGTCGGCCTGGCACAGAATTTCAGCGCCCTGAAGGCGCTGGCCACCACCGGCATCCAGAGCGGTCATATGGCACTGCATGCACAGAATGTCGCGATTGCCGCTGGCGCCACCGGCGAAGAGGTCGCGCGTGTCGCCGCGGTTCTGGTCGAGCGCAAGGCCGTGCGCCAGGACGTTGCCGAAACCGTTCTGCGCGATCTGCGCGGGAAAGCCTGAACTGTCCGTCCATCACAACAGAAAATCATAAACCGGAGGAAACCATGACATACCCGTTGAAACTGACGGCCGCCGCCGTCGTATTGGGCGCGGCTCTTGCCCTGCCTGCCGCATCAGATGCCACGGCACAAATCGCCGGCAACAAGATCAGGCTCGGCGTATTGACCGATATGAGCAGCTTCGCATCCGACTCCACCGGCATGGGCTCGGTGGTCGCCGCGCGGCTCGCCGCCGAAGATTTCGCCAAGGAGCTGCCCGGCGTGGCCATCGAGGTGATCTTCTCGGATCACCAGAACAAGCCCGATATCGGTTCGGCTGCGGCGCGCAAATGGGTTGACCAGGACGGCATCAACGCCATCCTCGACGTGCCCTTCTCCTCGGTCGCCCTGGCGGTCAGCGAAGTGACGCGCGACAGCAAGACGATGTTCATCGCCTCCGGCCCCGGCACCACGGTACTGACTGGCGAGAAATGCTCGGCCAACACCATTCACTGGACTTATGACACCTATGCGCTGGCCAACGGCACGGCGCGTGCGCTGACTGAGGGTGGCGGCAAGACCTGGTATTTCGTCACCGCGGACTATGCGTTCGGCCATGCCTTGGAAGGCGACGCCACCGGCGTGATCAAGGCAACCGGCGGCCAGGTGCTGGGCAGTGTGAAGCATCCGCCGAATGGCAACGACTTCTCTTCGCCGCTGCTGCGCGCGCAGGCCAGCAAGGCGCAGATCATCGGCCTGGCCAATGCGGTGGGCGACACCATCAATTCGGTGAAGCAGGCGGCGGAATTCGGTATCGCCGGCAGCGAGCAGCGTCTGGCCGCGCTGCTGATGCAGCTGACCGATGTGCATGCCCTGGGGCTGAAGAACGCCCAGGGACTTTATATGACCGAGGCCTTCTACTGGGATCTGAACCCCGGTACGCGTGCGTTTGCCGACCGCTTCGCCGCAAAGATGAATGGCAACCGGCCGACCGGCAACCAGGCCGGTGTCTATTCCGGCACGCTGCATTACCTGAAAGCCGTGAAGGCCGCCAACAGCACCGACGGCGCTGTAGTGGCCAAGAAGATGCGCGAAATCCCGATCGACGACGCGCTGTTCGGCAAGGGCAATATCCGCGCCGATGGCCGCGCCGTGCATGACATGCTGTTCTTCCAGGTGAAGAAGCCGGAAGAATCGAAGGGGCCGTGGGACTACTACAAGCTGGTGCGCACCATCCCGGCCAAGGATGCCTTCAGGCCGATGGCCGACGGCAACTGCCCGCTGGCGAAGTCGTAAGCTTTACAGGCAGAGCAGCCTGCGTAAACGAGCGGCGCCGGGGCAACCCGGCGCCGTTTCTCTGTGCTCACCGTCAGGCCGGCGGCAGTCCGACGCGCTGGGCTTCCACATAGAGCGCCTGGATCGCGCGATCCTGCCGCTGCAGCGCCTGCAAGCCGTCGGGATCGAACTGCTGCGGGCTGGTGCGGCCGTCGCCTTTGGTGATGATGGCGATGGTCTCGGCATGGCTGAAGCCGGCCTTGTAGGGACGCTCGGAGCGCAGTGCGTCATAGACATCGGCAATCGCCACCATGCGGGCATGGCGCGGAATTGCCTGGCCGGTCAGGCCCTCGGGATAGCCGCTGCCATCGAAACATTCGTGATGATACAGCGCCACCTGGGCGGCGAGATCCAGGGCCGGATGGCGGCAGTCGCGCAACAGCTCATAGCCGCTGGCGGTATGGCGGGCGACGATGCGGCGCTCGGCCTCGTCAAGCCGGCCGGGCTTGAGCAGGATCGCATCCGGCACCGCATTCTTGCCGACATCGTGCAGCAGCGCGCCCAGTCCGATAATGTCGATTTCCGCCAACTCGAGATCGAGCCCCTGTCCCAGAAGCTTGCCCAGCGTGGTCATCCGGGTGGCATGGCTGAGCGTGCCCTGGTCATGGGCATGGGCCATGCGGACCAGCATGCTGGTGAAGGAGTCCTGGTCGATAGCGATGGTCGGCATGGGATCCTGCGGTTGGAACGGCAGTGCCTGACACGGACATAACCACCGCTCGCACCGGTAGTGAGGCGATACTAACCTTATCCCGAGCCTGCCGCAGCACGTTTTTGCCCGGCACCCTCCGGATGCGGATCGTATCGGCGGCTTTGCAAACCATCGCTCCCGCGGCAGCGCGCTGCTGCATACGCGGCTCTGTCGCTCCCATGGTTGTGAATGGTTCGGCGAGTCGCTGACGCAGGCGTGACCGCAAACCGCCGGGCCGCGGTTTTTCAGACCGTGATTCCCTTGGCAGGATGCGCGCGCGCAGCAAGTGCCGAAACGGAACTGGCGCATCGAGCAAAAGGGATGGACATGAGCAACACGCATACCGGGGCCTGCTTCTGCGGCGCCGTCGAAATCGAAGTCAGCGGCGCGCCTGAGGCGATGGGCTATTGCCATTGCGGCTCCTGCCGTGCCTGGTCGGCCGGGCCGGTGAATGCCTTCACGCTGTGGAAGCCCGAGGCGGTGAAAGTGACCAAGGGCGAAGAGCTGCTGAGCGAATACGCGAAAAACCCGACCAGTGAGCGGCAGTTCTGCATCCGCTGCGGCGGCCATGTGATGACCGGACACCCGACCTTTGGGTTGACCGATGTCTATGCCGCGACGATCCCAAGCCTGGATTTCAGGCCGGCACTGCATGTGAACTACGCCGAGACCGTGCTGCCGATGAAGGACGGGCTGCCCAAGCTGAAGGATTTCCCGGCCGAGCTGGGCGGCAGCGGCGAAGCAATACCGGAGTAATCAGAGTATGCACCGCGGCGCCGGATGACACCGGCGCCGTTTGCATTTTCAGACTCTGCGATCAACCGGCAGCAGCGGCTGACGGTACCACCGAGAGCGAGACCCGCACGCGGTTGCGGCCGGCAGCCTTGGCGCCGTAGAGCGCGCCATCGGCGCGATCAATGGCATCCTGGATGTCGCGATCATCGACTGCGAGTATCGTGCAGCCCAGGCTGATGGTCACACTGACCGTCTGGCTGTTATCGATCTTGATGGGACTACCCTGGATCATGATGCGTGCCCGCTCGGCATAGGAGGCCGCGGCCGTGACATCGCTTTCCATCAGCAGGACAACGAACTCCTCACCACCGAAGCGTGCCACCAGATCGGTCTCACGGGCGGCTGCCTGCAGGCGGTTGGCCACTTCGCGGATCACGGCATCGCCTGCCGCATGGCCATGGGTATCGTTGACCAGTTTGAAATGATCGATATCGGCCACCACGATGGCGAGATTGCGGCTGTAGCGTCGCACATAGGTGACCTGCCGCTCGGCGGTAGACAGGAAAGCGCGGCGGTTCAGCAGGCCGGTCAGCGGATCGGTTTCCGACAGCCGGCGCAACCGCTCGATATCCTGCGACAGTTCACGCGTTTCGGCGGCATGGCTTTCGGCATCACGCGTGGCGACCTCCAGCCGCTGCTCGGCCATGCCAACGCGGCGCAGCAGCGAACGCAGGGCGCGCGACAGCTGCACCACCTCCAATGCGCCACCGACACGCGGCAGTGTGTTGACGCCGGCCTCGCGGCCGATGCGGTCGGCCTCCTGTGTGATGCTCTGGATCGGCCCGGCCAGTCGTCCCGATAGCCAGAAGGCAATCAGAACGCCAATAATGCCCAGCACGGCGCCAACCAGCAGGATCGAACCGACCAGATCGCGGATCGGTTCATGCGCCATCGCGATGGGCAACTGCGCCACGACGATCCAGCCCAGCCCTGGATAATCGCGATAGCCCTTGCTGACTGCATAACCCGTGAGCCAATGCGCCGGATTGTCACCATAGGCGAGGCCAGAGCCAGATGACCTGGTCCGCATCGCCGCCAGCTGCTCCGGGCTCAGCATCACGGCATTGACATGCTTGCCGAGCAGCACGCGGCCATTCATGTCCAGGATGCTGATATCGGCAGTGGCGAAACGGCCATCCGATGGCAGCACCGACTGACGTACTTCGGAGGCCCAGTCCCAGCTCAGATGCGCGCCGATCACGCCGATCATCGTGCCATCGGCATCGCGCACCGGATAGGCCACATCGACAAAGCGGAACGGTTCGTTGTCAGCACGCGGGCCGAGCAACTTGGCAAGCAGAAGGGCTTCATGCACATCGCCGACGAAGGGCTTGTCCCGGGCACCAGCGAACCATGGCCGCTGCGCCACTGACAGGCCTTCCAGCATGCCCTTGGTGGCCGCCACAACCGTGCCATCCAGCTTGACGAAGCCGATCCAGGCATAATCGGGATAACTGTCCTGCAAGCGCTCCAGCACACCGCGCAGAGCATTGGGATTGTCCTGCCATACGTTGCGCAATGGCTGAAGGTCGGCCAGGGTGCCGATCTCATGATAACGCACCGCCATATCGCGATCGAGCCGGTCGGCCATCACGGCGGACTGCTCGGCCAGTTGCGTGCTCACCAGTTGCGATGCCTTGTCGCGCCCGAGCCAGGCGGCGCTCAACGTCGCCCCGGCGACCAGGAACACCACCAGTCCCGCCGTGCCCAGCGTCATCTGGGCGCGAATGGACAGCTTGTTGAAAAGACCCGGGAGTCGCATTGGTCTGGCCCTGATGGCATTCCGACGCGACGGTGCCGCCGCAACCGATTTTTGCCCGATTATGCAGGCGAATCAATCACGAAGCAGACTTTGGACCGCGAAGCCCCCCATACGGGCGATCAGGACTTGTAGAGCGTCTTGTACTGCTCGCGGAGGAGGTTTTTCTGCACTTTCCCCATCGTATTGCGCGGCAGGTCGTCGACGAAGAACACCCGCTTGGGCAGCTTGAACTTGGCCAGTCGCCCGTCCAGCGCCTTCAGGACGGCGGCCTCGTCGAGCGCATGGCCTTTCTGTGCGACCACCACGGCGGTGACACCTTCGCCGAAATCGGGATGGTCGACGCCGATCACGGCAGATTCGATCACGCCTGGCATCGCGTCGATCTCGGTCTCGACTTCCTTCGGATAGACATTGTAGCCGCCGGAGATGATCAGATCCTTGCCGCGGCCAACGATATGGACATAGCCGCGATCATCGACCTTGCCGAGATCGCCGGTGATGAAAAAGCCGTCGGCGCGGAATTCCGCCGCCGTCTTTTCCGGCATGCGCCAGTAGCCCTTGAACACATTCGGGCCCTTCACCTCGATCATGCCAATCTCGCCCTGTGCCAGAGGCTTGCCGGTTTCCGGATCGGTGATGCGCAAGCTGACGCCGGGCAGCGGGAAGCCAACCGTGCCGGCAACCCGCTCGCCATCATAGGGGTTGGACGTGTTCATGTTGGTTTCGGTCATGCCATAGCGCTCAAGAATGCGATGGCCGGTCTTGGCTTCCCAGTCGCGATGGGTATCGGCCAGCAGCGGTGCCGACCCCGAAACAAAGAGACGGATATGCTTGACCAGGTCCTTGGTCAGTGCCGCGCTCTGTAACAGGCGCACATAGAAGGTCGGCACACCCATCATGCTGGTGGCGCGCGGCAGCTGGCGCACCACCTCGTCGGCATCGAACTTCGACAGGAAGATCATCGAGGCACCGGCCAGCAGGGTGACATTGCTGGCGACGAACAGGCCATGGGTGTGGAAAATCGGCAGTGCATGCAGCAGCACGTCGTTGCCGGTGAATTTCCAGTATGCCACCAGCGTCTCGGCATTGGAGAACAGGTTCTCATGCGTCAGCATCGCACCCTTGGAGCGACCGGTGGTGCCGGAAGTATAGAGGATCGCAGCCAGATCGTCGGCGCTGCGCGGCACGGCAACAAAGCCGGCAGGCGCGGCCCTGGCCTTGTCCATCAGACTGCCATCGCCTTTCGAGCCGAGCGTCAGGCAATGGGCGACGCCCAGCTTTTGCGCCAGCGGACCGAGATCCTTCTCGACGGATGGCCGGCAGACCACCACGCGCGGCTCGGCATCGCCGATGAAATATTCCAGTTCGGTCAGCGTATAGCCAATATTGAGCGGCAGGTAGACCGCGCCGGCGGCTACCACGCCGAGATAAAGGATCAGCGC
>NZ_CALRUC010000014.1:0-56879 GCF_943371255.1 Ferrovibrio terrae
GATCCGTTGCCACCGCCCAGTACCGCAATCCGCATACCGCTCTCCTCTGGATGTCGCCGCTCTTTTATACTGTGGCCGGCTGTAGCTGCGGCCGGCTATAAACTCTTATATCGTATTATTTTAATCCTAAAAGAATTCTTTTTCATATAAATTTTCCATGCTATCGTGATCCCGAAAACACAGGTTCCGGGGAGACGAGCACCATGATCGCGGATCGCATCGAAGCCAAGTGGATTGCGGCTTTCGTTGAAGTCCTCAAGCTCTGCAAGGTGGCGCCGGGCGAGACCGCGGCGATCCTGTCGGAGACCCAGTCGCGCAGCCTGAATGTGCATCTCACCGAGCTGGCGCTGCTGCAGCTTGGCGCGCGCCCCTTCCATGTCATCCTGCCGACACCGGCGCAGACCGCACCGGTGCCGGTGCGCTCCACCGGCGCCAGCACGGCCATTCAGGGGCTTGAGCCCGCAGTGGCGGCACTGTCGGCCAGCGGCATCGTGCTCGACCTCACCGTCGAAGGCCTGCTGCATGCCAAGGAACTGCCGGCGATCCTGGGCAAGGGCGCCCGCGTGCTGATGATCTCGAACGAACATCCCGATGCACTGGAGCGTCTGGCGCCTGATCCGGCGCTGGAGGCCGAAGTCAAAGCCGCGGTGAAGGCCTGCAAGGCCGCGACCACCATGACGGTGCTGAGTGCCGCCGGCACCAACCTGACCGTGACCATGGCCGGCGCGCGCACCGCCGGTGTCTGGGGCTGGTGCGACCGGCCCGGCACGCTGGCGCATTGGCCCGGCGGCGTCGTGGTCGCCTTCCCCAAGGCCGGCTCGGTGAATGGCAAGCTGGTGCTCGATGCCGGCGACATCAACCTCACCTTCAAACGCTATCTCGAACGCCCGGTCGCCCTGACGCTGGAAAACGACTATGTCGTCGACATCGCCGGCGAGGGCACCGATGCCGAGCTGATGCGCCGCTACCTGGCCGCCTGGGGCGACCGCGAGGCCTATGCGGTGAGCCATGTCGGCTGGGGCCTCAATCCCAAGGCGCGCTACGAAGCTATGGCGATGTATGACCAGCGCGATTTCAACGGCACCGAGCTGCGCGCCTTTGCCGGCAACTTCCTGTTCTCGACCGGCGCCAACGAATTCGCCAACCGCTACACCGAAGGCCATTTCGACATGCCGGTGCGCAACTGCACGATTGCGCTGGATGGCCGCATTGTCGTCGACAAGGGCACTCCGGTCAGGCCGGCGGCATGACAGCCGAGATCTACCTGCGCGCCGGCAACGGCATCCCCGTCATCTTCCTGCATGGCATCGGTGGTGCCGCGCGGCTGTGGCAGGCGCAGCTGGAGAGCTTCTCTGCTGCCGGTTTCTCTGCGGTGGCACTTGATCTGCCCGGCTATGGCAGCCGCCCGCCGGTGGGCGATATCAGCTTCGATGCCTATGCCGAGGATCTGGAAGCCCTGGTCGCCCGGCTGGGTCTCGATCGCCCGGTGCTGGTCGGCCATTCGCTCGGCGGCATGATCGCGCAGACCGCACTGCGCCGCCGGCCGGACGGCTATCGCGCCGTGGCACTGTCTGGCACCAGCCCGGCCTTTGGCAATGCGGGCGGCGACTTCCAGAAGCAGTTCCTCGCCGACCGCCTCGGCCCGCTGGATGCCGGCCGCAGCATGGCGGATCTGGCGCCCAGCATCGTTGCCTCCATCATGGGGCCGCAACCCGATCCGGCCGGCCGCGCGCAGGCGATTTCTGCGATGGGCTCGACCTCGGAAGCCACCTATCGCGCCGCGATGCACTGCATCGTGAGGTTTGACGAACGCGCCAACCTGCCTGCCATCCACGTGCCCGTGCTGTGCCTGGCCGGCGAGCATGACCGCAACGCGCCTGCCGCGATGATGGAACGCATGGCGGGCAAGATTCCCGGCGCGCGCTATGTCTGCCTGCCCGGTATCGGCCATCTGCCCAATCTCGAAGCGCCGCAGGCCTTCGATCACGCTGTGCTCGGTTTCCTGAGCACCGCCTGTCCACCCACGCCCACGACCTGATGCAGGAGTCGCCATGAACATGTTGAGCCCTGATGTGAACCAGGATGCGCCGCTCTTCGATCCGGCTGCCTTTCGTCTCGACAGCCTGCAGACCGAACTGACTGCCCAGGCCCGCAGCTTCGGCCGCCGCGTGCTGGCACCGCGCGCCGCCGGCTATGATCGCGAAGCCACCTTCCCGATCGAGAATTTCCGCGACATGCACACGGAAAACCTGCTCGGCATCTGCATCCCGAAGGACAACGGCGGCACCGGCGCCGACTTCAAGACCTACTGCCTGACGGCTGCCGAACTGGGCCGCTATTGCGGCGCGACGGCGCTGTCGTGGAACATGCATGTCTGTTCGACCCTGTGGTCCGGCTCGCTGTCAGATGATCTCGATATGGATGCGGCGGCGCGCAAGCTGCATGCCGAGCGGCGCCGCGGCCATTACCAGCGCATCCTGAAAGACGGTGCGGTGTATTCGCAGCCGTTTTCCGAAGGCGGCGCAGCGGCGGCCGGCGGCGCGGCCTTTGGCACCGAGGCGCATCCGGTGGAGGGCGGCTTCAAGGTCAGCGGCAAGAAGATCTTCGCCTCGCTGTCCGGCTTTGCCGATTACTACGGCGTGCTGTGCACTGAGGTCGAGCCCGGCCAGAAAGCTAGCCGCCGCAACACGCTCTATCTCGCCATCCCCGCCAAGGCGCCGGGCGTCAAGGTGGTGGGCGACTGGGACCCGCTCGGCATGCGCGGCACGGTATCGCGCACGCTGATCTTCGAGGATGTGTTCGTGCCGCAGGATGCGCTGCTGATGCCGCGCGGCATGTATTTCCAGGCCGCCTCGCGCTGGCCGCATATGTTCATGACGCTGACGCCCACCTATATGGGCCTGGCGCAGGCCGCCTATGATTTCACCGTGGCCTATCTGCGCGGCGAGCTGCCCGGCATGCCGCCGGTGAAGCGGCGCATGTATCCGACCAAGCAGATCGCGGTGGCCGAGATGCATATCATGCTGGAGCAGACCAAGGCGCTGTGGTTCCAGGCAATCAGCGAAGCCGGACCCAATCCCAGCCGCGACCAGGTTCTGCGCGCCTATGCCGCCCAGTATACCGTGATGGAAAATGCCAACGCGCTGGCGGTGAAGGCGATCCGCACCTGCGGCGGCCAGGCGATGCTGAAGAGCCTGCCGCTGGAGCGCATCTATCGCGACAGCCGCTGCGGCTCGCTGATGCTGCCCTGGACGGCGGAAATCTGCGTCGACCGCCTGGGTCGCGAGGCGCTGTACCAGCCCGGTGAAACCGACGAATGACGCTCGACCGCATCATCGACCGCCACGCCGCCTTCCAGCCGGCCCAGCCGGCCCTGGCCGATGAACGGCTGTCGCTGACCTATGCCGAACTGGCCGCCCGCATCGACCGCATGGCCGGCGGCCTGGCCGGCCTTGGCGTGACCGCCGGCAAGCGCGTTGCGCATCTGGGCTACAATGCCGCCGATATCGTCGTGCTGCTGTTTGCCTGCGCGCGGCTCGGTGCCATGCTGGTGCCGCTGAACTGGCGGCTGGCGGCGCCGGAGCTGGTTTACGCCTTGCAGGATTGCGGCGCCGAGCTGCTGATCCATGATGCAGCCTTCGACGATACCGCCGAGGCGATCTGCACGGAGGCCGAGCTGCCGCGCCGGCTGGTGCTGGATGGCGCCAGCGGCACCGCCACCGCACTGGAAACCCTGCTGGCCAAGGCGCCTACCCTGCCGGCCAGCGGCAACACCGAAGCCGGTCTCGATCAGCCGCTGCTGATCGTCTACACCTCGGGCACCACCGGGCGGCCGAAAGGCGCGGTGTTGACCCAGGCGGCGCTGCTGGCCAATGCGCAGATGAGCCGGCATGCTTTCGACCTGCGCAGCACCGACCATGTGCTGACCTGCCTGCCGATGTTTCATGTCGGCGGCCTCAATATCCAGACCACGCCGGCGCTGCTCTGCGGTGCGCGCGTGACGCTGCAGAGCCGCTTCCATCCCGGCCGTTTCATCGAGGCCGTGGAACGGCTGCGGCCCGACCTGAGCGTGCTGGTGCCGGCCACCATCCGCGCCCTGCTTGATGACCCGGCCTATGCGGGTGCCGACCTGTCTGCCCTGCGCGCGGTCGGCGTCGGCTCCAGCGTGGTGCCGCCGCAGCTGATCGCCGCCCTGGAATCTCGCGGCATTCCGGTGCTGCAGATCTATGGCGCGACCGAAACCTGTCCGATGGCGGTCTATGAAACGATGGCCATGCGCGGCGCCTGCCCCGGCACCACCGGGCGCCCCGGCCTGCTCTGCGAGATCCGCATCGTCGACACCGCCGGCGCCGATGTGGCACCCGGCACCGCCGGTGAAATCTGGGTGAAGGGGCCGCAGGTGCTGTCGCAATACTGGAATGCGCCCGATGCCACGGCGGCAGCCCTGGTGGACGGCTGGTTCCGTACCGGCGACATCGCCATGCGCGATGCTGACTGGAATGTGGTGGTGCATGACCGCAAGAAGAATGTGATCATTTCCGGCGGCGAGAATATCTATCCCGCCGAGCTGGAGCGCGTTCTGGAGGAAGACAGCCGCATTCGCGAGGCCGCCGTGGTGGCCCGCCGCGATCCGCGCTGGGACGAAATCCCGGTTGCCGTGGTGGTGCTGGCCGAAGGTATCACGCTGCAGCGCGAGGATATCCTGGCGCTCTTCGATGGCGTCGTGGCGCGCTACAAACTGCCGCGCGATGTCGTCTTCGTGTCGGCCCTGCCGCGCAATGCCATGGGCAAGGTGCAGCACCACATCCTGCGCGAGCTGGTGGCGGCAGACCGGCAGAGTGCCGCATGAGCCCGGTCGGCAAGCAGCAGTTCCGCGATGGCATGGCCCGCCTGAGTGCGGCAGTGAATGTCGTCACCACCGCCGGGCCGGCCGGCCGCTGCGGCTTCACGGCTTCGGCGGTCTGCTCGGTCAGCGACGAACCACCGACACTGCTGGTGTGCATGAACCGCGCCAGCGCCATGAACCCGGTGTTCAAGCAGAATGCCGTGCTGTGCATCAACACGCTGTCGGCCGAGCAGCAGCATTATTCCGCGCTATTTGCCGGCCAGACCGATGTGGCCATGGCCGAGCGCTTTGATGATGAAGCCTGGACTGTGCTGCAGACCGGATCGCCGGTGCTGGAGAATGCACTGGTCTCCTTCGACTGCCAGATCGCCGATATCAAGGAAATCGGCAGCCACAGCGTGATGTTCTGCACGGTGCTCGGCGTTGCCGTGCGGCAAAGCCGCGAGGGCCTGGTGTATTTCGACCGCGGCTACCGGATGGTGCCAGCCGCCGGCAGCTGAGACGCCCTAGCGGATGAATTGGTCCAGATAGGTCCCGCCCAGGCCGCAGGACTCATAGTGCTTGCGGCACATCTCGATCTTGCTGAACACATCCTCGAAGCCGGTGACCTTGCCCCAGGGATCGACATAGATCATCGCGCCGGTGATATGGAACAGCGTGATCATCTCCTGGCAGTCTTCCGGCACCACCAGCGTATGCGTCTCGCCCGGCGGCTCGAACACGTAAGACCCGGTGGTCGCCACCCAGTCATGCTCCAGGTAATGCCATTTGCCACGCAGCACATGGCCATGCACCGGGCCGGGGTGGCGATGGCGGCTCAGCACGCCGGCACGGCGCACGCGCAGCAGGTTGACCCAGTAGCCCTGCCGCGTGTTGAGGCAGAGCGGGCGGAACCACACGCCATCCGCCTGCGGCACCCAGACCCGCTCGTCATCGGGAAGCGGTGAGGCGATGACAATCTCGGTTGCCGCCTCGGGTGGAAACGGCAGCTGATAGGGCATGCGGCTGGTATCGGTCATGTCTTTACGCCTCACATTGCGGCATAGCCGCCATCGACCGGCAGGATCACGCCGGTGATGAAATCGGCCTGATCGGATACCAGGAACAGTACGGCTTTCGCCACATCGGCCGGCGTGCCCCAGCGGGCCATCGGCGTGCGATCCAGGATCACCTGGCTGCGCGCGGTGTCGTCCTGCAACGCCTGGGTCAGCGGCGTGGCGATCCAGCCGGGCGCCACGGCATTGACGCGAACGCCCTCCTTGGCCCAGGCCACGGCGAGCGACTTGGTCAGCTGCATGACGCCGCCCTTGCTGGCGGAATAGGCCGGCACGGCGGGGCCACCGAAGAAACTGAGCATGGAGGCGGTATTGACGATGCTGCCGCGCCGCTGTGCCAGCAGAGGTTTGCAGGCAAGGCAGAGTCGCATGGTGCCGGCCAGATTGACATCCAGCACCTTCAGGAAAGTGGGCATCTCGTATTCGGCGCCACGCCGGATCATGCCGGCGCAGTTGACCAGGATATCCAGCTGCGTCAGCGAAGCGGCAAAAGCATCCACCGCCGCCTGGTCAGCCACATCGAGTGCCTTGAGCGTGATGCCCTTGAAGGCGGGATCCTGTGTCGCCGCATCAAGCTCAGGACTGGCGAGGCCAACCGCCGTCACGCTGTCACCACGATCGCGGAAAGCCTGGGCGATACCGGCGCCAATGCCGCTGGTGCCGCCCGATACAAGGATATTGCGCAAGGCGGCCCTCTCCACAGTCGTTTCCATACCCGGATTTTATGGCCGGCGGTCAGGCCGGTGATTCGTTGCGGTGATTGAACCCTCGTTCCACAGGATGCGCAAGCCCAAGGACGCGATGCGCTATCCGATGCCGCCGGCACAAACAATCAGCAGCAACCCTGCTCCCAGGATGACGGCACCGATGATGCGCGCGATCCGCAGGCCGCCCGGCGCCAGACGTTCCAGCGTGGTCGCCAGGGTGATGACCGCCATGGCGCGCAGATCCATGACGCCAACGACCAGCAGGGTCGCCGTCAGGCCGGCAGAGCCCTGGCTGCAATGCAGGCCGAGGCGAAGCCCATGGCGCCAGGCCATGCCGGCACCGGCCGGCAGTGGATAGCCGCGCACGGAATCAGCGCGGCAGCAAGCCAGGTGCCGCGCCTTCCACGGGCTGAACTGCAGCGCGCCAGCGAGTAGCACGACCGCACTGCCGGCGAGCGGAACGGCGCGGGCCAGATCCGGCGATTGTTGCGCGACTTCCGCCAGCGTGGCGCCGAGCGAGAACACGGCCAGACCCACCATGGCCCAGACGCAAAGATAGCCTGCACCCACAAGAGCCGTCAGCCGCGCCGCACCGGCAGCCTGATGATAGCGCCACAATACAGGCGCCAGCGACGGCAGCATCATCGCCACCATCATCACCATCCACATGCCAAGGAAGGATATGGTGGCGCCGGACCAGGTCTGCCCGCACATCGGCATCCACGCCATCGACAGCGTCCAGCCGCCGGGCATCGGAATCTCGCCCATGCTGTCCATCGACAGACCCCAGACCACTGTTCCCACCGCACTGGCGGCAAACAGCAGCGCCATGAAGCCATAAAAGATATCCCGCGCGGCGACGCTGCCGCGCGGGATCACGCCGGTTGCCCGGCTCAGCTGCAGCATGACGCGGCAGCACTCTTCGAGGCCGGTGCGTCATACTCGTCATGGCGCCGCCACCAGATGCCATCCTCGTTGCGGCCTTTGGGTGCACGGTCGAGCCACTGATACGAATTCCACAGGGCATCCAGCCCGCGGGCATAGGTGGAATAGGTGTGGTAGACCACGCCGTCCTCCAGCACGAAACTGCTCACGCCCGGCCGGTCGCGTGAATAGGTGGCGACATCGGTGCCGCATACGGCCGCGATCTTCACGACGGCATCGGGAATCACGGTCGCCTTCATCGTCTCGCGGCCACGAAAATAGTTGTAGTCGATGTCGTTCTTGCGCTGCTGTTCCTCGGTGAAGGAAACATTGAAATCGAAGTTGAAGTCGCTGCCCTGGGCAGACACCCAGGGGAAACTCCAACCCATCCGCTGCTTGTAGGCCTGCAGCTTGGCCAGCGGCGCGCGCGATACAGCCGTCAGCGCGACGTCATGGTTGGCCAGGTGTACCGCGATGCCGTTGAAGCTGTCGGCGATCATCGAGCAGGATGGACAGCCGGCCGTATAGTCCGGCCCGAACATGAAGTGATAGACCATCAGCTGCGAGCGGCCCTGGAACAGGTCGGCCAGCGATGCGCTGCCGGTCTCGGTCTCGAAACTATAGGCCTTGCCGACCCGCAGCCATGGCAGTTCCTGCCGCCGCCGCGCCAGCTCGTCGCTGCGCCGCGTGTGTTCCTTTTCCGCCTTCAGCAGCTCAAGCCGCGCGGCCAGCCAGTCTTCCCGTGTCACGGTCATATGCTTCGTCATCATTGTCTCTCCTGTGATGGCTCTTGGTCTGTGCAGCATTTTCGATACGACTTGCTGCCGGGGTGTCGTGCGATAGATTAGGCAGCGGCCGGCAAACGGCGGGAGTGACAAGTGTGACGGGATTCCGATGGATTCATTAATCACAGCGGCGGCGCGGGCCCTGGCAGCGGGCGACCCGCTCGGCGCGCTCAACCGCGTCGCCCTGCGCGACGATGCGCCGGCGCTGGCACTGCGCGGCATCGCCATGGCGCAGCTGGGTGATTTTGCCCGCGCAAAATCACTGCTGCGCCGCGCTGGCCGTGGCTTTGGCGTGAAGGAAGCCGTGGCCCGGGCGCGCTGCGTGGTGGCCGAAGCCGAGATCGCACTGGTCTCGCGCGAGCTGGACTGGCCCGCCAGGATGCTGGATGCCGCGCGCATGACGCTGGAGCAGCATGGCGACCAGGTGAATGCCGCCCATGCCCGCTATCTCGAAATTCGCCGCCTGCTGCTGATCGGACGGCTGGACGAGGCTGAGCGCCTGCTTGCCGGCCTCGCCCCCGCTGCCTTCCCGCCCGCCCTGCGGGCCGCCCATGAGTTGGTGGCGGCCGGCATCGCGATCCGTCGCCTGCACACCAAGGCGGCGCGCTCGGCCCTCACCCGTGCCGCCCGCGCCGCGCGGCTTGCCGGCATTCCCGGTCTGACAGCGGAGGTGGCAAGTGCGGTGCAGGTGCTGGAGACACCGGCGGCACGCCTGATTGAGCGCGGCGCGGAGCGCCCGCTGCTGCTGGCCGATGTCGAAGCGCTGCTGGTATCCAAACACTTCATCATTGATGCCTGTCGCCATGTCGTGCGCGACGCGAAAACCGTGGTCTCGCTGGCGCGGCGGCCGGTGCTGTTCGCGCTCGCACGTGCACTGGCCGAGGCCTGGCCCGGCGATGTGACACGCGACCGTCTGGTGGCGCGCGCCTTTGGTGCCAGGCATGCCGATGACTCGCATCGCGCGCGATTGCGCGTCGAGATCGGGCGGCTGCGCCGGATGCTGCGGCCACTGGCCGGCGTGAGCGCGACGCAGCAGGGCTTCGTGCTGATGCCACGCCATGCCCGCAGCGTCGTCGTGCTGGCACGGCCGGTGGAGGAGCGCCATGCCGACGTGCTCGCCTTCCTTGCCGATGGCGAGGCATGGTCAAGTTCGGCGCTGGCGCTGGCGCTGGATGCCAGCCAGCGCACCGTGCAGCGCGCGCTGGATGCACTGGCCGCCGGTGGCAAGGTACAGTCCTTCGGGCATGGCCGGGCGCGGCGCTGGATGACACCGCCGGTACCCGGTTTCACGACAACCTTGTTACTCCCCGCGCCGCTGCCGAATGGCTAGGATGACTGCATGAAACACGCACCTGCCGAAATCATCCGCGAATATGGACCCTTCCCGGGCGCTGCCAATGTGCATGGCGTGACCTTTGACGGCCAGCATGTCTGGTTCGGCGCCGGCGACACGATCGAGGCCTTCGATCCTGACAGCGGCAAGCCGGTGCGCCGGATCGATGTGGCCGCCCATGCCGGCACCGCATTTGATGGTCGGCACCTGTTCCAGATTGCCGAGAGCCGCATCCAGAAGATCGACCCCAGGACCGGCCAGGTGATCGCCACCATTCCGGCACCGGGCGGCGGCGGCGATTCAGGCCTGACCTGGGCCGAGGGCACGCTCTGGGTCGGGCAGTATCGCGAACGCAAGATCTACCAGATCGATCCCGAGACCGGCGCGACCCTGCGCACCATCGAATCCAACCGCTTTGTCACCGGAGTCACCTGGGTCGATGGCGAACTCTGGCACGGCACCTGGGAAGGCGAGCAGAGCGACCTGCGACGCATTGATCCGCAAACCGGCGAGGTGCTGGAACGGCTCGACATGCCGCCTGATACCATCGTGTCGGGGCTTGAATCCGATGGCGCCGACCGCTTCTTCTGCGGCGGTGGCAACAGCGGCAAGGTGCGCGTCGTCCGCCGGCCCAGACGGGTGAAGTAGCCAGAGCATCCGGGCGGGCATAAGCCTCCCGGCCGTCATCCCGCCTCCATCGCAGCGGATGTATCCATTTCTGAACTGCCCGAAAAGTCATCGGTGCAGGGGTAAACAGCCAGCGTGGCTGTCAATCCTGTAAACCCTGCATGAGGGCAGCTTCAACACTGTCGATGACAGCAGTGTCAGCCGGCGCATCCAGCCTGGCCGCCAGACCCCCAAGGCCAGCCCCACCAATGACGATGACATCGGCACCATCATGATGCCGGCACTCCCAAACCGCCCGATTCAAGGCCTGTATCGCAAGATCAGGCTGTTCGGCGATGGTGGTGCCGGTCGTATCGATGGTCTGGATTCCGACAAGAGCCATGTCGCTCTGTTGCAAAAGCGGCTCCACCATCGGCGGCAGCAGACTGCGCCATTGTGCGCCGGCAGTAACGATACCAAGCCGCCGTCCATGCCTGTTTGCAGCCAGCAACGAGGCACCGAGCAGGCTGCAGACCGAAAGACCCAGCATCTGCCGTAACGGTATGACCCCAAGCTCGGCAAAGCATCCCATGACAACGGCATCGAAGGTCTCGCCACGGTCGATACACAGATTGCGCGCCGTCGCGATTGCCGCCGCCTCACCGGCCCGCATGGTATCCAGGTCACCCAGATACGACGGCCCTCCGACGGCAGTCTCAACGTGAACGGCCGCTCGGCCGGCAAGACACACCTCGGCGACCTCCCGCAGCCGCTGGCTGACCGCGCCAGAACTGTTCGGATTGACGACCAGAAGGCGCTTAACGCGGAACATGACCCAGCATGCGGCGATCCAGCACCAGGATAACCACCAGGGTAATGGCAACGATAATGCCCGAGACCGATGCCACGCGCACATCCAGGTTTGAGTCGAGCAGAATCCACAGGTTCACCGGCAGGGTCTCGACCCGCGGATCCGACAGCATCAGCGAGACCGGCACATGGTCGATGGAGGTCAGAAAAGCGATCACGGCGCCGCCCAGCAGACCAGGCCGGATCAGCGGCAGCGTGACATTGAAGAAGGTAAAGGTTCGGCGCGCGCCCAGGCTGGCCGAACAATCCAGCAGAACCGGATTCAGCTGCTGTACCGCGGCCGAGACCATGCGGATGACAAAGGGTGTGACGATCACCGTATGGCCGACGGTCAGACTCCACAATGATGGCCGCAAACCCAGCATGGAGAGCAGCAGCAGCAGCGCCAGGCCGAGCGACATCGCCGGAAAGACCATCGGTGACATGAACAGTGAATCGAGCGCCACCGCCCAGGTCGATTTGCGTCCTGCAATGGCCAATGCCGCAAGAGTGCCGAGCGTGGTGGATGCCAGCGTGGAGATAAAGGCCACCTGCAGGCTGATCCAGGCCGAAGCGGCGATCTGCGGCGAATTCTCGAACAGCTCGACATACCAGCGCACCGACCAGGAGCGCGGCGGAAACCGCAGCAGGAAATCCCCGGTAAAGGACATCACCAGGATCACCAGCGTGGGAGCAACCAGCAGGATCACCGATGCGGCCGCAAGCAGGCCAACCACGGTTTCGTAACTCAGGTTCCGCAGTTTAAGCATCCATGCCCCGCAGGTATTTGCGCGAGTAACGGTTCATCGTGAACACAATGGCAAGGATGGCGATGGCGAAGACGATGGAGAGCGCCGCCGCGGCATTCCATTTTTGCACACCGATGGCCTGCTGGTAGATCAGCAGCGGCATGAAGATCTGGCGCCCGCCACCGACCAGGGTCTGGCTGACGAAAGCGGTGGACGAGCCTGCAAAGGTGAGCAGGAAACCGGCGATGGCGCCGGGCAACGACAGCGGCAGGATTACGGTGCGGAAAATGTAGAACCGGCTGGCACCCAGGCCCTCGGCCGCCTTCACCAGGTTGTCGTTGATGCGCGCCAGCGAGGCATTGATCGGCAGGGCCATCAGCGGCAAGAAAATCTGCACCAGTGCCACGATCAGGCCGGTGCGGGTGTAGAGCATCCGCATCGGTTCCTCGATCCATCCGATACTCAGCAGCGAAATGTTGATGACGCCTTCACGGCCCAGGATGATCATCCAGGCAAAGGTGCGCACCACCGTGTTGGTCAGCATCGGCAGCAGGATCAGGAAGACGATGATGGCACGGCCGCGCGGGCCGCAGCGCATGAACAGCAAGCCTATCGGATAGGCCGCGAGCATGGTGGCAAAGGACACCTGCAGGCCCAGCACCAGGGTATCGGACAGAATCCCCAGATTGAAGCCGTTGGTCAGCGCCTCAACGTAATGCGCCAGGGTAAAGTCGAATCCGCTGGTCGATGCCGACAGGCTGACAATGACCAGGATGCCCACCGGCACCAGATAGGCGACAGTGAAAAGCAGCGCGAGCGGCGCAGCCGAGAGATATCCCGATGCCGTGCCGCTCGCCCGCATGATCAGACCCGGATTTCCCGATTGAACCGTTCGACCCAGCCCGGGCGGCTGGCGATGAACTTGGTCCAGTCAAGGAAGATGCCGCGCTTCAGCACCTCGCCGACAGTGGCGCCGACATCGCGGTTGAAACCGGTCAACGCAACTTTTGGATTGGCCGGCATCATGATCCAGGGCGCTGCCTCCAGCTGCGCCTGCACAGCCGGATCGATCAGCAGGTCGACAACCTTCTGGGCCAATTCGGCGTTGCGGGCATTCTTGATCACCGCGGCCGTAACCGTCTGCAGCGGCAGGCCGCTGGACGGTACGGCAAAGGCGATATCGGCCCCACGCGCCTTCAGGGCCGCGACATTGTTGAAGAAGTTTGGTGCGATATCGACCTGACCCTGGCTGAGCGCCGTGGTCAACGCGCCTGGATTGGGCGGGATGGCGCCAACATTGGCCAGCAGTTCCTTCAGTGCGGCAAAACCAGGCTCGACATTGGTTTCCGAACCGCCGCGCAGCTTGGCCACTTCGATCAGGAAGGTTGTGCCCAGAGTGGAAGCCGGTCCGACGATGCCGACGCGGCCCTTGTATTCAGGATTCCACAGGTCATTCCACGAGGTCGGTGGGGTTTTGATTTTCTTCGGGTTATAGGCAATGCCGATCGAGGTCAGCGCCATGGCGGGGCCGAAACCGTCCGGGTCGCGCAGGTTGGCCGGCATGCTGGCATAGTTCGGGCTGTCCTTCTCGGAGAACTTCTCGAGCAATCCATCCTGTTTCGCCGTGATGATCGGCCCGTTGTCCCAGATTGCCACGTCGAAGGGCGGGTTGTTACGCGAGGCCTGGATACGGCCGATCAGATCAGTGTTCAGCATCGGCGAGAAAGCCGACGTGGCGCCGAACTTCTGCCGGATCTGCGGTCCGACGACAGCCTTGAAACCCTCGTCAACGCTGCCCGGGTAGGTGGCAATGAATACTTCCTTCGACTGTGCCATGGCGGGAAATGCTCCGGCCATGGCGCTGCCGGCGAGTATGCTCAGCATGGTACGACGATCGATCTGCATGTGATGTCCCCTTCTTGCCTGTCTGGTTAATGGTCTGTGGAGGTGGGTTGGGTACCGGCGGAGTAAATCGTGCAGGCAGCCATATCGCGGATCGCGACATGTATCCGTTCACCTGCAATGCTGCGAATGCCGCCGCGCTGGTGCGGCTGGGTGAATTTGAGCACCGTCCCGGTTGCGGTCTCGGCCTCGATCACATCGATGGAGCCAAGCGGCAGGACCTGGCGCACTGTGGCCGTGAACAGGCCACTGTCGGTGTCGGTCAGTCGCAGATTCTCCGGCCGGACCGATAAGTAGACAGCGCTACCCGGCGCCAGCTCCTTGTCACTGGGCACCGTGCAAGCGGCGCCGGTATCGAGTTCGAGTTCGACACTGTCGCCAGCGCGGCTGCGCAGGGTGGCGCGCAGCAGATTGGCATGGCCAAGGAACTGATTGACGAACAGTGTGCGCGGCCGGTCATAGAGATCCGCCGGGCTGCCCAGTTGTTCGATGCGGCCCTGATTCAGCACCACAACCTGATCGGCCATGGAAAGAGCCTCTTCCTGGTCATGGGTCACCAGGATCGAGGTCACACCGGTCCGCTGCAACAGCGCCTTCACCTCGATCTGCATGTCGAGCCGCAGGCTCTTGTCCAGCGCCGAGAAAGGCTCGTCCAGCAGCACGATCTTGGGTTCCACAGCCAGCGCGCGGGCCAGTGCGATGCGCTGCTGTTGGCCGCCGGACAGTTCGCCAGGCAGACGGTTGCCGAATTTTTCCATCTGCACGAGCCGCAGCATCTCGGCAGTGCGTTCAGCGACCATGGCGGCGGGCTTGCCGCGGGCACGCAGGCCATAACCGACATTCCGGGTGACACTCATATGCGGAAACAGCGCGTAATTCTGGAACACGATGCCGATACTGCGTTCGGCGGCAACCATGTCGTCGATGGCTGTGCCGTCCACCAGGATCGACCCGGCCGTCTGGCGGATGAAACCCGCGATCACCCGCAGCAGTGTGGTCTTGCCGCAGCCCGATGGGCCCAGCAGCGCCGTGAGGCTGCCCGGCTGGATGTCGAGCGAAATCTCGGTCAGCGCCGGCACACCCGCATAGGCATGCGAGACTCGCGACATGGTCAGCCGATGGCCACGCGTTGTCGTCATGGCACACCCCCGGTGGCGGCAATGTTGTTGCCGGTCACCATGGCTGCGTAATAGTCATGGGCGATCGGACAGCTCAGGGATTTGAGGTAAACCGCCTCGATGGCGTGCTTGAACGGCGCCGTATCGACCTGCGACGACGTCAGTTGGTCGATCAGTTCAGCATGGGCGCTTTGCGCCTCGCGCAGGATCGCTGTCTCATCGATGGTGGTCAGGCGACCGTCACGCATCACGATCCGGCCATCGACCACGACCAGGGCGATATTGCTGCCGCGCTCACTGTAGACGATCTGCCGCACCGGGTCGTTCAGTGGCGTAAAGGTGGTGGAGTCGAGCCGATACCCGACGAGGTCGGCTTTCATGCCGATGGCGATGCGGCCGATCTCGCTGCCCATGCCGAGTGCCGTCGCGCCGCCTTCGGTGGAGGCGCGCAGGATTTCCGCGGCCGTCAACCACTGCTTCATATCCGGGCTGGCCAGATTGGGCAGCACGGCGCCCACGCCCATGGCATTCAGCATGTTGACGCCGAAGGGCAGCCCGACACCGTCGGTACCCATGCTGACATTGATCCCGGCATCCAGGCAGGCGCGCACTGGCGCGATACCCGCCCCGATGATCGCGTTGCTCCAGGGGTTGTACTGCACGGTGGCGCCAAGATCAGCGATCAGGGCGATGTCGCGCTTCGACAGCCAGACACCATGAATCAGCGTGGTGTCCGGCTTGATGAAGCCGATCTCCGCCATATGGGCGACCATCGACTTGCCGTAGAATTCATGGCCCGTCACGATCTGCATGCGGGTTTCCTGGCAATGCGTCATCACCGGCAGGGCCAGATCGTCGGCCAGGCGGCGGCAGCGCCGCAAGAAGTCGTCGGTGCAGCGATGCGGTGCCGATGGTGCCACCAGCACGCCGACACGCGACGAGGCAGGATGATGGCTGCCGGCCAGATCAGTCACCAGGTCCAGCAGGGTTTCGGCCTGCGGTCGAGGCAGGGCGCGCAGCTCGGCCAGCAGGTCAGCAGGGAAGCAGTCGTCAAGATAGGGATAACTGTCGACCACGGCGCGGTCGATCATGCTGAACCCAACCAGCGCGCGCACGCCAGCGTCTTCATAGGCCTGAAATGCGGCATCCACATGATCGCGCGAAAACGTCTGGCCCAGCGACAGATCGTCTACCAGCGTGGTGGCGCCAGTGCGCAGCGATTCGATGGCGCCGATCATGGTGCGCAGATACATCTGCCGCGGCGTGATCTGCACCGGGCGGCGCGGCCGGATCAATGCCATGGCCACTTCCATGGTCAGGTTCTCCAGGCAGCCCTTCAGGTAATGATCCCAGGAATGCAGATGGCCATTGACCAGGCCGGGTGCCAGCAGCAGGCGCGAGGCATCGACCGCTATGTCGGCGGCGCTGGACGGCACCGTCCCGGCGGGTTCGATAGCGGCAATACGGCCATCCCTGATCACCAGGTCGGCAGGCCGGGCCGCACTGCGACTGTCCGGCAATACCTGCGCTCCTGAAAGTACCGTCACTGTCACTGCGTCAGCCCTCCGGGCATGGCATTCCCATCACGAGGCGATGGCTTCAATCTTCACGTTGTTGGCCTTGGCGAATTTCATGCGTTTGTGGTCGCCCGAGGTGATCGGTGCATGGCGCGCCACGCCACCCTCGGGCTGACAGCCCGGGATGCATTCGATCACCGCGTCGTAATTAGGCTGGTGGAAAAAGGCGATCGACAGGCGGCGCGAACCGGAGCGCTGGTCGACAGGCGGATTGACCACGCGATGCAAGGTCGACACCCAGCGGTCGTTGGTCCATTGCGCCATCAGGTCGCCGATATTGATCATGAAGCCGCCGGGTGGAATCGCCGCATCGATCCAGTCGCCGTCCCGGGTACGCACTTGCAGGCCTCCCGGAGAATCGTCGCCGCGCAGGATGGTCAGCGCGCCATAGTCGGAATGCGCACCGGCCCGCAGTTGTCCCGGCAGCGGCGGCGTCGGCTGATCGGGATAGTTCTGCGCCCGCAGCAGGCTGATGCATTTGTCGGTCTTGTCGGCGAACCAGGACTCCGGCAAGTCCAGCGCCACGGCGAAAATGCGCATGATATCGTCGGCCAGCCGGTGCATAGCGCGGAAATACGCCATCCAGGCCTCGCGCAGCTCCTCGGGCCGGTCAGGCCAGATGTTGGGCAGGAAATGTGGGTAGGATTTCGGCCCGACGTAATCCGGATCGGCCGGCAGGTCGACCGGCCCGATGGCGAAGGTTTCCTTCAAGTCGAAAGGCGCGGATACATCGAGGCTGTAGGCCAGCGATTCACGGCCGACGGCGTTGTAGCCGCGGCTGGCCTCCGGCGACGGGCGTTTGACCAAATCCTTTTCATCGAACGGCAGGTCGAAGAAGCGATACGCCGCGTCATAGACAGCCTTGTAGGCACTGTCTGGCACGCCATGGCCGGTGATGGCGAAAAAGCCGATGCTTTCGTTGGCCGCCGCGATGGCTGCCGCCACGCGTGCCTTGTCTGCATCCGACCCGTTCAGGAAATCCGCTATATCCACCGTGGGAATGCTCTGGCTGCTCATGCGGATTCCTCCATGATGAGGCGCGCCTGCGCCGGGAACTGTTCGGCCCAGAAGGTCGCCAGATCGATGCGGCGTGGCACCCAGATCTGGTCGCCGTAGCTATCGAGCAATTGCAGGATGCGACGGAAAGCGGCAAAGCGGGCCGGGCGACCGATGATGCGCAGGTGAAAGCCGATATTGAGCAGTTTCGGGCGTCCCGCAGCGCCTTCGGCGAGCAGCACCTCGATGGCGTCTTGCACGTAACCCACCATCTCGTCGGCGCGCACGAAGCCATTCGGATGGAAGAACTTCATGTCATTGGTGTCGAAGGCGTAGGGCACCACCAGAAGCGGCTGCGCCGGATGCGCGTGATCCCAGTAGGGCAGGTCGTCATCCAGGCCGTTGCTGGTATAGGTGAAGCCCAGTTCGCGCAGGATATCGCGCGTCCAGCGGCTTTCGCTGCCACGACAGAAGAAACCAAGCGGTCGTTCACCCGTGGCCAGCCGTATCACCTCGACGCAACGCTTGAGGTCGGCGCGTTCTGCATCCGCGCTGTCATAATGAGCATGCGGCAGCCAGCGCCAGCCATGGCAGGCTGCCTCGTGGCCCGCAGCCACGATGCGCCGCGCAATCTCCGGCGAACGCTCGACGGCGCGCCCGCACATGTAGAAGGTGGCAAGCCGGCCATGCGCCTTCAGGGCCTCCAGCACCCGCCAGATGCCCGCCCGCATGCCATAGGCGAAAATCTGTTCGGTACCCTGGTCCCAGCGGCCTTCCGGCACCACACTGGCCACTTCGGAAATGCGTTCGCTGCTGGCATCGCCATCGCCGGCGGCCAGTTCGGCGCCTTCCTCGAAATTCACCACCAGCGACACAGCCAGCTTGGCGCCGTTGGGCAGTCGCACGGCCGGCGGCTCAGACCCATAGCCATGGAGGTCGCGTATGCTCACCGGTTTATCCATTCTTTGCGGTATCGGCGCGGAAGTAGCGCTTGGTGAACTGCTGCTGCAGGTCGTAGATCATGCCCTTGGTCTGGCGCGGATACGGCATGCGGATCGGTGTATCCGACAGGCGCGGCTCCAGGCTGGATCTGCCGCGCACCATGCGGCTTTCGTATTCATCCCAGTCCACGCCATAGAACAGCGGCCAGGCATCGGCGGCGGCATACTCGAAGAATAAAATGCGGCGCGGTCCCGTGCTGGTGTTATGCCCGGAGCCATGGATGATGAGCGGATGATGAATCGACATCGTACCAGGCGGACCGATCAGGGTTTCGGCGGCGGTGGTGTCTATATTTTCTGCGACCGTATCGATGGCGCCGAAAAAATAGCCGTCGTGATGATGGTCGCGCAGACCGGTCCGATGGGTGCCCGTCAGCAGATGCAGCGGGCCATTCTCCTCCGTGCAGGCATCGATGGCGATCGAGACGAAAGCCATGGAGGGATTGGTATGCGGCACGAAAGCCCAGTCCTGATGCCATTCCAGCGGGGATCCGACCGATGGCATCTTCACGTTGATCTTGGTGTGATGCAGGCGGATATCCGGGCCGATCAGCTGTTCGACGATGTCGAGGATTTCTGGTGCGCGCGCCAGTTCGGCAAAAAAGGGGTGGATTTCATGCGGCCGCTTAATGCGCTGGATCACCGCCTGCCCGTTCAGCTTCTCTGGCTCGAAATCGTAATAGGCATCGCCCGGCCCACGACCCGCGCCTTCGGCCATCAGGATATCGGCGGCATCGCGCATGCGCCCGATCGTCGCGGCGGAAAGCTGGTCCTGCAGGATCAGGCAGCCATTGGCCTCAAAGGCCTGGCGATATCCGGTGGTGTTTTCTACAGCGACTACGTCAGGCATCGTCTGCCTCCCTTGAAAATATCGCCAACACCCCACCCCCTTCAGGCCCCTGGTGCTCGGCGCCGCCAGCACAGAAGACGCGGGTATTGCCGAGCAGGCTGGACAGCATGCCACCGACCGCGGCGCGCACATGGCGCGGCGGCTGAACATCGCTGTCACGCCAGATCACATGACGCCGGCCACGGATAACCTCGGCAGCCGGCGGATCACCCTTGAACAGCACGCCGTCGATGCGCGCGCTTTCGGCAGCCGGTAATTGCGGATCCGGCGTAAAGCCCAACCGACGCAGCAGGCCGGTGGCTGATGTCAGGTCAATCAGGTCCTGCAACGGTGCGGCACCGACGCGATGCGGCCCAGCCCAGCCGTCGGCCTGCCCGAAGACGATGATGTCGCAGCGCATATCGGTATTGCCGGGTGTGACGATGGCCCGGTCGGTTTGCAGGCTGGCATCGTCGATGGCTGCCTCGGTCAGCAGGGCCATATCCAGTTCGCCCAGCGCTGCCGCCACGCCGATCGCGCAAGCGGCGCGGGTCAGCGGCTTCGAGGCATGGGGCCGCACCGCGCGGACGGCAACCTTGCGCTTTGCGGCATCGGCAATGGCTGCATCGGTCAGCAGGGCCGCCTTAATCTGCACGAATGCCACATCCGCGGCCGTCATGCCGGCATCCTGCATGGCCTGCGCCACTGCGTCGGCGGTCGCATGAGCCTGGGCCAGCGTGCCGATCTCTTCCGCTGCCAGCAGACGGGTGCGGGCATGGCCGATGGCCAGTGCGCGGGCAGAGGCGGCACCAGGCGCATCACCGGTGCGACGCTGCACCACGATATAATGCGGCGAGAGCACGCCTTCGCAGCCGCCTGAAGCGATCAGCACCGGCGCGGCACCGTAGCGTGAAAAAATCTCCTGCAGGGTCATCGCCGCCACGTCGCGGCTGAAGTCATTGTCCTGGCCGTTGCCCTCGGTCTTCACATAGATGCAGACCACAGCAGCCGGGTCGATCTGGCCCGCGGATATGGCGGCCGTGAGGGCCGACATATCTGCCGGTGCGGCCATCCCGAAACTGAATACTTCCCCCAGGCGCGGCATTGCGACCCTCCGCAGCAGCAATTTGCAACCGCCGTGCCAGCATTGATGGCGGACCCAAAAATGGCAGGAAGTGACTGATTCACTGGAAGATTCTGAAAAACATTGCAGCGCGGCCTGCCAGTCCCGCTTCAGCAGGCAGCCTAATATGTGCACATTTACTATCAAGATGTGCACATATATGCGACAGCGACGGCGCCCGCCGCGGCGGCAGGTCGCGTAAAGCTTGGAAAATGCACCGCCGCGCTGCGGCATGGAGATTGCAACGCCCGGTATATGAAAGAGATGCAGCAGCACGCCACTGAAACCGGGATGCCCGCCGACGGCTCAGGCGCCCATCTGGCAGCGGAAATTACCCTCGCGGCAACGCTGTTTGACCAGTTGCGCGCCGGATCGCGCAGCCGGCTGGGTGTCACGCGCGCCTCCTATGGCGAAGGCGAGCAGATGGCACATGACCTGATGAGCCGGCTGGGAGAAACATTACAGCTGGAACGACGGATCGATGCGGCCGGGAACCTGTACCTGACCCTGCCCGGCCGCGACCGCAGCCTGCCGGCCATCATGACGGGCTCACATCTCGATTCCGTCCCTGAAGGTGGCAATTATGATGGCGCAGCCGGTGTGGTCGCTGGCATGGCAATGCTGGCGTACTGGCGCCGCACCGGACGACAGCCCAACCGCGACATCACCGTAATGGGTGTGCGGGCCGAGGAGTTGTCGTGGTTCCCGGCGCCCTATATCGGCAGCCGCGCCGCCTTCGGCCTGCTGGAACCCGCAGCCCTCGATACCTGCCGGCGCCCCGATACCGGAAAGACGCTCGCTGAGCATATGGCAGAGGCCGGTTTCGCGCCCGATCGGATCCGCGCCGGCGAACCGCAGATCGCCATCGATCGCATACACTGTTTCCTTGAACTGCATATTGAACAGGGACCCGTACTGGTGCAGCGCGGCCTGCCGGTCGGCATCGTCACCGGCATCCGGGGCAACCTGCGCTACCGTCATTGCCGGATCACTGGCCGCTATGGCCATGCTGGCGCGGAGCCGCGCGAGAGCCGTCAGGATGCGCTGCTGGCCGGCGTGGACTTCATCCATCGCTTGGAAACGCTGTGGCTGGAGCATGAACAGGACGGCAAGGATCTGGTCTGTACGGTTGGCCAGTTCCACACCGATACCGCCGTGCATACCATGACCAAGATTCCCGGAGAGCTATGGTTCACCATGGATATCCGCAGCGAAGACAATGCGGTTCTACTCGCCATCGACCGGCGCCTGCGCGCCCATGCCACGGAGATTGGCCGGCAGCGACGCGTCCAGATTGAGCTGGGTGAATACACCAATGCGCTGCCCGGCCCCATTGATCCAGCCCACTTGCAGAGACTGACCCGGCTGGCTAAGACCTTATCGATTCCGGCCATGACAATGGCCAGCGGCGCCGGCCATGATGCGGCCGTCTTCGGCAACAGGGGCATTCCGACCGCCATGATCTTCATCCGCAACGCGCATGGCAGCCACAATCCGGACGAAGCGATGGAGATGGCTGATTTCGCCCAGGGCCTGACTCTCATGGTGGCCGCCGTGGAGGATATCGATGCCGCCGTCTAAGACCAAACGTGCCGTGACCGAGCCACGGAAGAAGGGCGATGTCGATACTGACGAAGCGATCTATAACGCCATCCGTCAGGCCATGCTGATGGGCAAGCTGCCGGCCGGCCTCAACCTGCAGGAGCCGACACTGGCACGCGCCCTCGGCGTCAGCCGTGAACGCGTTCGCAAGGCACTGCATCGCCTGGCACATGAGCGCTGGCTCGACATGATCCCCAATCGCGGCACCTTCGTGCCAACGCCGACGATCGAGGAGCTGCACAATATCTACGAAGCGCGCAAGATCCTGGAAGTCGGGATCGCCCGCAAACTGGCGACGCGTCGGGCCTTCATCGATACCGAACGCCTGACCCAGCATGTGGCAGCGGAGAAAAAGGCGATCAAGTCGGATGACCGCGGCCGACTGTTCAAGCTGTCGGCCGAATTTCATTTTCTGCTGGCGGAATTGAGCGGCAACGATCAACTGGTCGACATGCTGCGCGGTCTGCTGACCCGATCCTCACTGCATTTCTCGCTATTCGCGCCCAAGCGACTGCATAATTGCGCTGGCCCCCATGAGCACGAAGATATCGCAGACGCCGTGCTCAAGGGCGACACCGGCCGGGCAGCGAAGCTGATGCTGGATCATCTGGCTGGACTGGAGACGATGCTGTCGGTGCGGAACCGCGTCGACAATTTCACCAGCCTGGAAGACGTCTTCCGCTGTACAGCGGTGGACCGCGGCAAGACTGCGCCGCTTACCGGCAGAAAGCAGGGCGGCAAATCGGTTGGCCAGAAGACTTGAAACGGGTCCTCCCTACAGGCGCTCAGGCCCTGAACCGCCATGACCGGTCGGTGCAGCAGGCCATCGGCTAATGAGCCGTGGATTAACAGCCCAATTCCGAACACGTTTCTCGAACAAGTGTTCATTAAATTAGACAAGAGCTGTGCAGGCCATGAGCCATTTCAGACGCGACACCCTTGTCGCGAGCCCCATAAAATGAGCCGGTGTGCAGTAAATCGTGAGATTTTGTTCGGCACCAATGCTGCCTCCAACGATCAATCGCTTGAGTGGAATCTTCGATCGGATGCCGCCGACAACTTTAGCGCTCTGCACATGTGGCTCGAACGTGCGCTTTCGTGAGATCCCGCGCACCGCTTTGCCACTGCGGCAGAAATGCTCAATGATTTTAATCAGGCCGTGTCCGAACAGAAATCTGGAAACTCTGTCTTGGAAGGGCTCGAGAGGTTCCGCCATTGGCGCTCGCAGCGTCAGCTCTTGCAAGAGCTAAGCCTGACATCAGTTAGTTAACGACGACCTCACACACCATTTACGGCGCACCGCCTATTCCAACGCCCTCAAAGCTTCAGAACCCTTCGTTTTAGATGAATGAATCAACGAGCGCTTGCCAAAGTGCGAACAAAGAAATCCGCAATCTGCTCATTCGTCTGATTTTGAATTACTCCTCTGTTCACACCCGGAGGATCCGCGCAAACCCTCGGCACGGATGCTGCCAATTCTGGTGAGCATGGCTGGATAAAAATGAAATGTCCGCCTGGAACGGTACGATAATCCGGTCGCTGCGGCAGAGAATCCCGAATCCATTCGCCATTGAAAGCATTGGGAAGCATCTCGTCGCGTTCCGGCTGGAGCATCAGCACGGGTACTTTCACACCCGCCAATCCTGCTTTGTCGAACATTACGCCGAACGGGGCGAGCAGAACGACCGATTTAATGCGGGTTTCGGGGGGCCTGTCCCAATCGTCGAGAAACCTCAATCCCAGGCTCGTGAGCCAGCCACCCAAAGGACAGGCGGCACCATGTTCCACCGGCTGCTGGCAATGCTTGATCCAGTTTTTGCGATCAGGCTTGGCGCCGGCCATGACCAGCGCGGTATAGCCGCCGGCGGAGTACCCGAGCATGCCGATCCGGCGAGGATTAATAATCTTGGATAGCTTTGGGTTCTTGAGCACTACATCCAAGCCATATGATGCCTGGTAAGGGCGTGCGCCGAACTGCCGCGACGACCCGTGCGCCGACCTATCATCATAACTATCGCCCAGATGACGCGGCGCAGCGACCACCATCCCACGCCTTGCCAAGAGCCGGGCCAAGTTGCTGAAAGCCAGCTCGCCTCCGTCGCTGCCATGGGAGATCAGGATCAGCCGGCGGCGCCCCCGCGCTGGAGCAGCGTCCACGGCCACACTAAGCTCGGCATCCCCGATGCGCAGGGTTTTCTCGGGGGCCTTCGCCGGATACCAGACAGTAACCGGAACGCCCGGGACGATCGCGCCCGGCATCTGAACCGAGGGCAACTGCATCAATCCGGCTGTATAGGATTGCGCCGCACCAATGCTTGGCGCCACTGCCAACAGCAATACACAAACAACCAGGTCTCTTATCCGGCTCGTCACGATCATTCCTGGAATGCAAACACGCAAAAAATACCGGCAAAGCCAAATCTCGCGCAAGCAGATCCTAATTGTCAAAACGACAATCAGGTTCTCAGGAAATATCTGTGACAGTGGAATTGAGGCAGTCAGAGTTGAGTATTCTTTGAACTGCCTTTTTAAGTAGCCCCAGGAGTGAAGGCAAACATCGTCATCTTATTCTTATCGGGATTATCTACGAATAGGACTTTGCCATTGCGCTGGCTATACGTTGCCCTACCCTTGCTTTTCTTGCTCGCGTTCATTTATGAGTTTTATTGGTAGGATTCGAAATATGGTCAGACTGCTCTGAAAATCAGGGATGTATTGATCCCGCCAAATGCAAAATTATTGGACATCACGTGATCATGTGCGTGACGCCGCGCCTCCCCCATCACGTAATCCAATGGCGCGCAGCGATCATCGACATTGACGAGATTCATGGTTGGATACAGCACACCATCGCGCATCATCTCGATGGCCAGCCAGGCTTCTATCGCGCCGCACGCACCAAGCGTGTGTCCAAAATAACTCTTCAGGGAATGAAGCGGCGTCTTGTCGCCGAAAACATCGAAGGTCGCCTTCGTCTCGGCGATGTCACCCCATTCCGTCGCGGTGCCATGGCCATTCACCGCACCGATGTCACCGACTTGCAATCCGGCATCCTCCAGTGCCATGCGTAGGGCCAACTCCATTGTGGAAGCCTGTGGCTGGGTAACATGGTTTCCGTCTGAATTGGTGGCGAATCCCACGGCTTCGGCATGGATGCGTGCACCACGCGCGACGGCGCGGTCATAGTCTTCCAGGATCAGGGTAGCCGCACCCTCTCCGATCACCAGGCCGTCGCGCTCGCGATCATATGGTCGCGGCGTGGTCTGCGGACGATCATTGCGCGTCGATGTCGCAAACAGGGTATCAAAAACGGCGGCCTGAGTGACATCGAGCTCTTCTCCTCCACCGGCAATCATGACATCGGCCTTGCCGCTGCGGATCGCCTCCATGGCATAACCGATGGCCTGGCTGCCGGATGTACAGGCACTTGAAGTGGGAATAATACGGCCGGTGATTTCAAAAAAGAGGCCAATATTTACCGCCGCCGTATGGCTCATGAGCTGAATGTAGGTCGTTGCGTTAAGCGTGCGCGAATGCCCTTGAGTCATCAGCTCAGCGAAGCCGATAACCGGCGCCGGACTGCCGAAGGAAGAGCCATAAGCGATACCGGTGCGGCCGTTGCGCACCACCGGATCGCCGAGGAGGCCGGCATCCTGCAATGCGCGTTCGGTGGCATAGACGCTCATGCGCGCAACAGCGCCCATGGTGCGCATTTTCTTGCGCGGATAATGGTCGGCTCCAGTAAAGCTGGGCAGCGGGGCTGCCAGCCGTGTGTTAATACCGGCATAGCGGTCCCAGTCTGCCATGGTGCGCACGGCCGTCTCACCGCGCATCATACGGTCACGGATTCCGGCCCAATCTTCGCCCAGCGCAGTGACACCGGCCATGCCGGTAATAGCGACGCGACGCATCAGATCATTCCCCCATTCACCGAAATCACCTGGCGGGTGATATAGCTGGCCTCATCCGAGCAGAGGAAGGAAACCGCAGCAGCCACCTCTTCCGGCCGGCCGGCCCGGTTCATTGGCACCAGCTTCAGGGCTTCTGCCATCGGCACATCCTTGGTCATCTGGGTTTCCACCAGACCCGGCGCCACGCAGTTCACGGTAATATTGCGCTTGGCCAGCTCCACGGCCAATGCCTTGGTCGCACCAATGATGCCGGACTTCGCCGCACTGTAGTTCACTTGCCCGCGATTGCCGATCAGACCGGAAACCGAAGACAGCGTGACGATTCGACCACCCAGCCGCGCCGACACCATCAGCATGCTCAGCGGTTTCAGGATGTTGTAGAAGCTGTCGAGATTGGTCCGCAGGACCGAATCCCAGTCATCATCGGACAATGCGGGGAATGCGGCATCGCGGGCGATGCCGGCATTGAGCACGACACCGTAATAAACGCCATGCGCCTGCGTATCCGCCTCCAGCGCCTGCTGCGTCACCGCCCGGTCGGAAATATCGAAGCCGAGCAGACGGCCCTCGCCGCCTGCAGCCTGCAGGGTCTGCAGGGTCTCTGCGGCACCAGCGTGGTCGCCGCCGTAATGCACCACGATGCGGAAACCATCCCGGGCCAGCCGCAGGGCGATGGCCCGTCCGATGCCCTTGCTGGCGCCGGTGACAAGTATGGTTCGCGTCATGTCAGTACTCCTTCCGGCCCGTCCGGTCGCGGAACAAGGCTCCCTTCGGCAGGCTGATATACGGTCAGTTGCGCCCGGGCCAATGACAGGCCGGTCGCAGCATCTGTTACGCTGCAGTCGAAAACACCCATTTCGTCGTCGCGGAACAGCAGACGAGCATGGATATGCAGGCTCTCACCGGAGGCGAACCATGCACGATCGCACTGGAAGTCGCGCGTCCCCAGCAGGTAGCCGATCCGCACTGGCTGCTTCCGGTCGAGCGCCAGAACACCGATATAGGCACCGCAGGTCTGCGCCATCCATTCGAGAGCGACATGCGCGGGCATGCCAAAACCGGGGCGGAAGAAAAGTCCTTCCCGCACCGTAACGCCGGCCTGCATGGCCTCTTCGTCCCAGGCAATGGCCTCGTCCAGCAGCAGCATCGGCGCCGCATGCGGCAGCAACCGCGCCACCGGATAGGGACAGGGCTTCACGGCAAGCCTCCACGCGCGAACAAAAGCGCCAGATTGCTGCCGCCGAAAGCAAAGGAGTTACTGATCAGCGCCGCCGGCGCGCCGTAATTTGGCAGGCTTCCACCGACCGCTGTAAGCGCCAGTCGCGGCAACGCCGGATCGGCGATGCCATCCCACAGATGCGGCGGCAGAAAGCCTTTCGGATTCCAGTCGGGATGCAGGGTCAGCCAGAGGAAGGCTGCCTCGCAGGCACCAGCCGCCCCCAGCGTATGGCCGGTCATGCCCTTGGTGGAACTGCAAGCAATGCCGTTACCGAACACGGACTGCACAGCCTTGGATTCCATGGCGTCGTTCAATGCGGTTCCGGTGCCATGCAGGTTGATATAGGCAATGTCACCAGGCGCCAGACCTGCATCGGTCAGCGCGCGGCGCATGACCATCGCGGCCCCATGGCCTTCGGGATCGGGCGCGCTGATATGATGCGCATCGGATCCCTCGCCGATACCGCATAGCTGGACTGGCGCAGAATCACGTGTGACCAGGAAGGCCGCTGCCGCTTCGCCGATATTGATACCGTCACGATGTACACTGAAAGGGTTGCAATGGCCGGTCGCCACCGCCTCCAGTGCCGAAAAGCCGCCGATGGTCATGCGGCAGAGCGTATCGGCACCGCCGACCACGGCCGCATCGATCACACCGGCCCGGATCAGCCGGCGGGCTGACGCGAAGACCTTGCCACTGGAAGAGCAGGCAGTGACCACTGTATAGGCAGGCCCAGCCAGATCGAGAGCTGTGGCAGCGAAGCGGCCCAGGCTGCCCGCTTCCTGATGACGGTAGTGGAAACCAGCCGGCCACTCGCCATTCCGCTGATACGCCGCAAAGGCCGCTTCGCCCTCGGCGATGCCACCGGTGCTGGTCCCCATGATCACGCCAATACGGTGCCGGCCATACCGCTCTGCCGCAAGCCGAACATCGTCGGCGATTTCCTGCAGCGCGACCATCATCAGGCGATTATTTCGACAGTCCCAGGATGCCAGTGCCGCCGGCAGTGATGGCAATGCTGCCGTCACTGCACCCACATGCAGGCTACGGCCCGGCAGCAGGTCGTCACGCTGTATCAGTCCAGCGCGGGAACCCGCAAACAGCGCCACTGCATTCGTGTCCTTGCCAATGCCGAGCGGAGTCGCCACGCCGATGGCAGGAATACCCAGGGATTGCGATGTCATGGGCCAGACTCCTCGGACTGGACTTCAATCTCGTAGCCCCAGGAGAAATTGGCATAGCGCAACCGGCCGCTCCAACGCCGGCCAATGTCAAAGCCGTAACGAATGTCGAGGATCGTATTGCCGTCCAGTACGATTTGGCGCCGGTTGCTGCTCTCTATCAATTCACCGCCCGGCGGCAGGCTGGCACGGATGGCCGCTGCAGGCCAGTAAAGCAGCACGATATCCGCCAGCATGCTGCCGGGACGCACTGCTGGCGGCAGCCACGGCGCCGCCTCGGCAGTCAGGCCGGTTTCTGTCCAGGTCAGCGTCATGGTGCGCCGGCCGAGGGAATCGATACCGACCAACAGCAGCCGTTCCGGCGTGATACTGAGATGGCCTTCGAAAACCAGGGTCTGGTCGTCGCGACGGAAGGTGATCAGCTGCACGGCCTGCACGCTGCGGCCCAGATCGGCAGGCCGCGGCAAGGTCAGCATCTGCTTCGGCGCGATCATCGGCCGGGCCGCTTCCTCCGGCGAGACCGGCGGGGGCGTGGTGGCGCAACCGGCCAGCAGCAAGACCAACAGCACAGGAAAAGCAACACGCCGCATCATGTCGCCTCTACAGTCCGGCGCCGCGCCAGCGGCGCCAGGAACAGCGCGATGCACATGCCGACCAGCATGGTGAGGCCGAAGCCATGCACCACGGCGACTTCGCTGAAAGCCAGCATGCCGAAAGACAACAGCGTCGTGAAGGTGACCAGCCAGATTGCCAGCATGATGATCGAATGATGGTCGGCCTCACCCTCGGCGCAGAAGATGGCGTAATCGACGCTGATCGACAGCACCAGGATCATCGCCATGGCATGGAAAAACGTGAACCGCTGACCCAGCAGAGCGAGGACCGCCGGCGTCAGCAGCAATGCCGCGGCAGGCGGCACCATCACGCGCAGACCATCGCGCAGGCCGTAGCGCCAGAACAGCGGCAGCAGCATCAGCAGTGCAGAAATGGCGATCAGTATCACCGCGCGATCGCGATAGCGGCCGAGCAAGGCGTTGAAATCCGTCACCGGATCGACCACCCACAGATCGGCAATGCCGGCGAAAGCCGTGCGCAGCACCCCGGCATCTTTCAGGCCATGCAGGGTAATGGTGTGCAGGCCGGACGCGACGACCATGTCCTTCAGGTAAGGCACCGCATCGCGCTGCAGCGCCTCGTCCAGCGTCAACACGTCCTGCGCGGGCACAGCCTCTTCTGGCGCCGGCAGTCCAAGCCGGGAATACTGCGCCTGCCGCATGGCGGCATCGAGTTGTGTGGCGCGCAGCTGCGCATTTTCGCGCTGGCGTGCGGCCGAAGGCACATAGCTGGCCGGCGCCTGATAGCTGGAAATCTGGCCGCTGTCCCTCATCGCCTCCAGCGCCGGCATGATGGCCTCCTCACGCTGCAGTGCAGCCTCGTCATCGGCCGCCTTGATCAGCAGGAACTGCGCTGCGGGTGCCGCTCCGGTCAGGCGCTGGATATCCGCCTGCTCTTTCAGCAATGCTGGCGACAGTGCCTGCATGTGACGCACATCGTCATCGACCTCCAGCTGCAGCCAACCGATAACGCCGATCAACACGAAAATGGCCAGCAGGGCATGGTGCAACGGCCGCAGGCGCGGCGTGGCCCAGAAGCGCCACAGTGCAGAAGCGGCATGCAGCATGGCTGTGCCATGCCGCAGCGTGCGGTCGCGATCGAGCAGCGGAATCCACAGGATCACCGTCAGGAAAGCGGCGATCAGTCCAACCACTGCAAAGACTGCCAACTGATGCAGGCCCGGAAACGGCGCCAGCAGCAGCGTGGCATAGCCGATCAGTGTGGTTGCCAGGCCCAACGTGATGGCCGTGCGCACATGCGCCAGCCGCTCGGCCGGGCGTCGCATCCCGGGATCAAAGAGGCTGGCACTGTAATGCAGGCCATAATCGACAGCGACGCCGATCAGACTGGTGCCGAACAGCAGAATGGCAACATGCAATTCCTCGAAAATCAGGAAACTGACCGCCAATGCCACCGCACTGCCAACTGCAAGGGCCAGCAGATTGTGCAGCAAGGGACCGATGCGCCGAAACACCACCAGGATCAGCAGGACCGTGCCGATCAGCGACATGCCGCCTAGCCAGGATGCTTCATCCAGTGCAACGGAGGCACCGGCATGACCGAAGAAGACGGCGCCCAGGCGGCGCAACTGCAGCGCTGGCTCCGCTGCCTTGAGTTTGCCTTCTGATTCGCCCACCGCATCAACCAGGTGCTGTTGCGTAGCGAGCGCCATGGATTCGCCAGTGATCAACCCAGTGAGTGCGATCCAGGTGACACCCTGGTCGACTACAGTGAGATAGCCGTCATCCACCACCAGGCGCGAGGCCGGAAACGGCAGATCGGCAATGAAGCCTGGCAGCAGCAGGAAAGGGTCCTGCCGCAACAGCGCGGCATCGGCCATGCCGACAAAACCGAAGACCTGCGAGAGGGCACTCACCGCCAGTCGCTCGCCCTGCCCCTGCAGCAGCAATGCCCGGTGTCGTTCCGACAGCAATCCATTACGATAAGGGAAATACTGCTGCCCCAACCGGACGACGCGTTCCGCATCGAACTGTGAGTCAAACCGCTCGACGACGCCACGTGACACCAGATCGGCTGAAAACTGCAGAGCAGCAGCGCGGGCTGCCGCGCGATCGCTGTGGCCAATCATGAACAGAACACGCCGGCTCAGCGCCTTGGTGACGGTGTCACTGGCCTTCTGCAGAACCGGGTTGCGCTCGTCCTGCGGCAGCAAGGCGGTCAGGTCGGTGCGAAACAGCGCCCCTTCATGAAAGCGATAGCCAAGATACAGCCCGGACAGCAGCACAACCGCCAGCCACAGTACCGCAAACATACGCATCAACGGCGTCCCGCCATGTCGAGTAGCTGCATGTCTTCGGCCGACAACGGCTGGCCGGAAAGGCGTTGATCCAGAAAAGTCAGGATGTCACGGTCGCCATCGGGCTTCACGATCTCGACCCGATCGGCAAACTGGCCGCCCTGGATCAGAATCTCACGGAACGGAATCGCCGCGTCGCCCGCCTTGCGTGGCAGCAGCCGCAGGTTCCAGGCAGTGTCGCTGCCCTCGCGGGCCACCGTGAAGGCCTCTTCAAGCCCCTGCCAGTCGCCACTCAGTGCGCCGCCCAGCATGGCGTAAAGCCGGGCAATGAAAGGCAGCCGCGCCGCCGGCAGACGCATGGTCTCGACGCCCCCCGCCTCCTGCACCAGACCGGCCGGGCTGATCACCGTGGTGACGGCGAACGGCGTTTCCGCCTGCCAGATGAGACCGCGGCCCGCCACCAGGATGAAACGCCCCTCGCTTTTCAGCGGCGCGGGAAAGCCGCTGAGCTGGCGCAACTGCACAAAGCGGCCCTGCAGGACCTGGCCATCGGTGAAGTCGCCAAGCCGCTCGGCCGCGCGTGCGTCCGGCAAGGCCACAAGAAGCAGCAGAGTGGTTAAACAGAGGCGCAGCAGGATGCTCACAGCAGGGCCCTGACCTTTTCGACAAAGGCCGGCGGCGAGACGAATTGCAGTTCACCGGTCTCGGCCGCAACGGCGAGCTGCACCGTGCGAGCCTTGGTGACGACCTCACCACTGGCCTGATCGAGAATGCGATAATCAATGCAGGCACGATTCTCGTATTCGGTCAGCGTGGCGCGCACCACTATGGCCTGGGCGAAGCGGATCGGACGGACATACTTGATCTGCATATCGACAATCGGCCAGGCAAAGCCGGATTCCAGCATCTGTTCGTAATTGTAGCCGATCCTGTCCAGCAGGACGCAGCGGGCCTGTTCGAGGAAGCGCGGATAATTGCCGTGCCAGACCACGTTCATCGGATCGAGATCGTAAAACTGCGGCTGAATGACCACCTCGGCGGAGATCATGATGTCACTGCGTCCTTTTTCATCGCCCAGAAATCGAAGAAATTATACCACTGGAAAGGATCCAGCAGCGCCTGCTCCTCCAGCTCGCGCGCAAAGGCGCCCGCATATCCATCCAGTGCCTCCATACGCTGTCCGCGTGGCAATGTCACCCGATCGGCCAACCGCCGGCCGGTCAGGTGGAAACGCCCCCCCTCGCGCCGGCAGAACAGCGTGTAGAGCGGACACTCCATGACCGCGGCAAGAATATATGGCCCCTGTGGAAAGGCTGCCGGTTGCCCCAGAAAAGGTGCAACGCTGACCCGGTCGCCGGAAACGGGTACCCGGTCGCCGGCAATGACGATCCAGTCACCTTGGTCGACCCGCTCCTTCAGCAGCACGGCTGTCGCCGCATCAAGATCGGTCACCTGGAATGTATTGAGTGCAGTTTCCGGATTGATCTCGCGCAATACACGATTGTAGTTCGCGGCATGTTGGGTATGAACGAGCACCAGCAGCCGGCGCCGGATGGCAGGATCGATCAATGCGCGTGAAACTTCGATATTGCCGACATGGGACACGATGATCACGGCGCCACGTGGGTCAGCCATCGCCAGCCGCAGACTGTCGGCGTCGTCGCCATCCATCTTGTCCGGCGACAGACTGCCCGACCAGGCCGCCAGGGAATCCAGCGTCCGGCCAGCGAAGCTGAAGAAATGACGGTAGCCGCTCCAGAAACCGGGCTGTCGCGTTTCGCCACGCGCCGCAAACGCGCGAATCAGGAACTCTCGAGAGGTACGGCGCTGTTCGTTGCCGGTGAGATAAAAGAATAGCACGATGGGCGCTATCGCAGCATGCGACAGCCTATGACCGAGCAGCCGGTAAAGCGCTGAACAGAACCGTAGACCCCAGTACAGCCCGCGCTCAGACAAGCGTGCCCAGTGAATGGGCTCCGCGGAAAGCGGTGCAGCCCGATGCTTCAGTACCTGCGGCAGGCACCACAGCATGGTGAAGAACAGCCGCGCATGCATGGCTGAGATGCGCAGATTGTCGCGTACCACATCGAAATTTGAAGTGTTGCCAGGTGGATAGGTCACACGAACCGGCAACTGCGCCACCGGCGTGCCGCGCCAGAACAGCCGCACCATGATTTCGGTATCGAAGTCCATCCGTTGACCCAGTGTCTCGCCATCCGCCTGCAGATCCCATACGGCGGCCAGCGGATAGACGCGATATCCGCACATGGAATCGCGAATCTGGAATGACAGGGTTTCAATCCAGACCCAGACATGCGTGATCCAGCGGCCGATGGCGCGGCCCAACGGGATGGTATTGTCGTAGACCGGTACACCGGTCACCAGCGCCTGCGGATACTGCCGGGCGAGCGCCAGCAGATCAGTCAGCCTGCCGAGATCATGCTGGCCATCAGCATCGACCTGCAACGCATGCGTGAAACCGGCCTCCCTGGCCAGCGCCATACCCGCCAGCACCGCGCCACCCTTGCCCTGATTGACTGCAAGGCGATGCACGATGACATCGCGGGTAGGATCGTGTCTCGTCGCGAGGGCGCTCCGGGCCGGTTCCGCGCTGCCATCATCGATGATGAAAATTGCCAGACCGGCAGCAAGCAGCGGTGTCAGGACGCCGTCCAGCGCCGTCCAGTGATTATGGCTGGGGATGATAGCGCAGATTTTCACGTCTGAACCTGCCCTGTCGGCGGCAAGGCAATGCTGCCAGACGACAGGATGTCATCCTCGTGCCGGTATTCGAAGGTCAGACGTCCGCGCGCCGCCACATGCTGAAGGCGCAGCACGACCGTCATACCCGGTTGTGTGATACGCCGGAACTTGACTTGCAGCTTTTGTGCGACATCGACGGTCAGTCCCAGATGCCTGCCCGCCAGCATCACCGCCCAATCGACCTGCACCACGCCGGGCAACACTGGCTGGCCGGGGAAATGTCCCTCGCATTGCACGAGGTCCAGCGGGATGAACAGTGTCAGTTCGGCCACACCGTCCGCGATCTGGCTGTGTCGCAGAACCGGTTCGACAGGGCGTGCGGTCACGATGCAGTCTCCGGCTGTGCAGCATCGAACAGGGCCGCAATATCCGCCTGCCTTCGCTTCCCCAAAGCGGCAATCGGCAGGCCGGCGACAAAACGCCATCGGCGAGGCAAGCCCACCGGTTCCTGCGTTGCCGATAATTGCTTCTGCAACAGGCGGCCAAAGCGGAAAGCACCCAACTGCGCCAACTGATCCCGCCCTTCCACCGTCATCGTCACAGCGGCAGCGACGCGTCGCGTCGGTTCGTGCAGAATCACGGCCGCGTCGCTAATCCACGGCAGGCTGCGTAAAGTCTGCTCAACCAGTTTCAGATCGACGCGCTTACCTTCGATCTTGACCACGCGATCAGACCTCCCAAGGAAATGGAAACCACCGCCGGGCAAAAGCTCGACAAGGTCGGCACTCGTCTGACGGCTGTCGACATAAGGCGCCTGGACCACCATGCAGCCATCGGTGTTGGCGCCAATTTTGACACCGGGCAGCGGCTGCCAGTCGGCATCAGGCCCGTGATGGTTGCGCCAAGCAATGGCACCCGTCTCGGTGCTGCCGAAAATCTCGGTTACGGGAACACCGAAAAGCTGCGCCGTCCTTATCGCGGCTTCGGCCGCCAGCGGCGCCCCGGCCGAAAGGAGTAGGCTGGGACGGCGACTGGCCGGCAGCGGCGCTATACCTTCCAGCCGCATAAGATGCGCCGGACTGGTTACCAATACACTGCGATCGTGCAGAACAGCCATGACGCTTTCCCAGATGTCATGCGTGCGCCCTTCGAAAACACGTCCTGTTGCCAGCGGCCAGCACAGTCGAAAGGCGAGGCCATAGACATGCTGATGACTGACCGTGGCATGCACGCAGGCCGCCACCGGGACTGCAGTGCCGAATGTCGCCTCAATGGCGGCAGCCTCTTGCTCCAGTTGACGCAGGCATTTGTCGACGCGCTTGCCGGTGCCGGTAGATCCAGACGTAAAGAAAGCGATCGGCGACGCCGGATCGAGTGGACGGTCGGATGGTTTATCGAGCGGCCCGCCATCCTGCAGCACAAGGCTGGGTATGTGCGGCAGTGGTTCATCACTCACCAGGCAGTCAAAACTGCCGGCCATCGCTTCCAGTGTGCCGGGCCGGCCGTTAGGCGGAAAGACAATCTCGCAGCCGGCGTCCAGCAGGGCGAACAACCCGACTGCCGCCCAGTAACTATCCTCGGTCAGCAAGAGTCCGCGACGGCAACCGTGCTGGCGCAGACGCCCCGCATTGACGGCGACATCGGCACGAAACTGTGCCTGGCTTTTACGCTGTCCGCGACAGATGGCGATGGTCGGCGCCGGAGAAGACGCATCTATTAGCAGATGGGACAGCCGGCCTTCCATCATGCCCTACCGAAAGACCGATAAATGGTCTGTCGCAGAATGTAGTCGCCGGCGAACAGCGCCCCCATCACCACATACGAGATCAATCCGGTCCACAGCGCCCAGTATTCGTCAGCACCCATTATGGCCAGCACAGCGGCAATGGCCGCATTGGCTATCAGCCAGGCGGCCCAAATCATTGTCAGCCGACGGCAGTAGACCTGTCCTTCGGGTGGCAGCGCACCATGACGCAGGCGCGCCAGCCGCTCGATCAGGCTTGGCGGTCGCCATAACGAAACGGTAAAGACGGCTGCAAACGTCAGACTGAGCAATACCGGGTAGAAACGGCTGGCCAGTTCGGCATCGAGCATGGCGAGCAATGGCAAGAGCACCAGGGCGATCAGCAGTACCGGCCGCCACTCCCTGGCTTGATGCGCCGGCAGCGTCAAAAACCGCAGCAGGAGCAATAGCTCTGCCAGGCCGATGAAGGCCAACGGTGCCACGTGATCGCGCGTGAAATACACGATAGTGGGATAGGCAAGGCTGAGTAGAAAAATGGCTGCCAGACCTGCCGGGGCAGCCTTGCTACGCAACCAGGGCATAAACAGCATCGAGGACATCGCCCACCGTTCGGACGCTCTTAAATTCCTCTGGCTTGAATTTGCGACCCGTCAGCTCCTGAAGTTTCACCACCAGATCAACGGCATCGATACTGTCGAGATCAAGGTCTTCATACAGACGTGCACTCTGCACGATTTTTTCTGGCGGCACCTCGAACATCTCTTCCAAGTGACCCTTCAGTTTCAGGAAAATCTCGTCACGAGACAGCATCGCAATCACCCCGCCTGTTGAGCGGCAATGAAGCGGGCAAGGCTGCGCACATTGGCAAAGTGCGCCTTGACCTCCTCGGTCACCGTATCGAATTTCACATTGAAAGCCTTGCGCAACGCCACACCCAACTCGAGTGCGTCGATGGAATCCAGTCCGAGCCCGTCCGAGAACAATGCCTCTTCACTGTCTATTTCTTCCGGCCGGATATCCTCCAGTTTCAGGGAGGAAACAATCAGCTTCTTCACCTCGAGTTCCAGGTCATCCATTGGCTAGCTGTTCCGCATAATAATCTTCAAGGTGACGAACGAGCTTGCGTGTCGTGAGCGAACGATGCTCCTCAACACCGATATCCGTCGCGGTGATGGTGTTGCCGATTGTAATCTGGAAGCGTGGGCGCCGTGCGGGCACCTGCCACCATTTGTCACCCTTGAGCAGCATCGGCGGGTTGCAGCGCAGGACCACAAGCTGGATTTCAGCATTCAGCAGCGTAGCGATGTGGGCAAAGCCGCGACGGAAACGCAGCGGTTCACCAGGCCTGCTACGCGTACCTTCGGGAAAGATGATCAGGTGGTTACCCGCTTCAAGGGCCTGGCGGCAGAGCAGCAGCATCTCTTCAGCAGGCAGGGCATTGCTGATATAGCCCGCCGCACGCATGAGCTGGCCGAGCATCAGACTATCCCACAACTCGGACTTGACCACGCATTGCGCACGCGGAATGAGCGCAACCAGCAGAACGACATCCAGGAGCGTAGGGTGATTGGCGACGATCAGTCGCCCGCCGCCTTCCGCCAATTTGGCAGCGCCGGCCATCTCCACGTCGATAACGCGCAGCTTGCGAAGCATGCCGATATAGTGTTGGAACAGTCGATGGATCAGGTAACGCACGCGGGCACCGCGTTCTGGTTCTTCCAGCATCATCAGTCGGACGATGCAGAAAGCGGTCAACGCCAGGATCGGACCGCCGCCGAACAACGCGACGAAGGCCAAGCCAGTAGCCAGCATACGCCAGGTCCGATCGAGGTGCCTAAGCCGCACGGGACCACTCCCATGCCATATCTACACCGGCTGCGACCTGGTGCTTGCGATCTGACAGCAGGAAATCCAGGAAATCGCAGGCCAGGCAGGGTACGCGCGCGACACCGGGTTGTGCGGGCGAGAGGTGCAGACCAAATGCATCGCCTGCAGGAGACGGCCGGTCCAGCAGCAGGGCCAGGATAAGTGGCTGACGCAATGTATCCGCATCCTCGAAGGCCGCATAAGGTTCCGGTAAAGGCTCATCGCAATACAGCAACAGGACAGGCTCGCCAGCATCCTGTGCAATGCAGCTTATCGCCTCCAGCAGCCCGTAGCCAAAGGTGTCTGGTCCTGCGGAGACTGCCGTGTGGCCGGTCTTATTCTTGGTGTGGATCGACAGCAGGCCGAGCAAGGCATGATGCACCGATACGCTGAAATCTGCCGGCGAAGGCAGTTCATGTTGCGCCACCGCCGCCAGGATACTGAGCGTACGCGTCAATTCTCCGTCGCGGGTGGCAAGCACATAGCGGATATCCTGGCGATCACCGGCACAAGACAGCGCTGCCTTCATAAGCCTCTGTCCGGACGGTGTCAGCCTGCGTCGGAGCATCGCAGGGAGCGCAACATCTGACTCGCGTTCACCAGCGATGCTTTTGTTCTGCAACACCATTGATGCCTGCTCCGCCAGGGCGGCATGCCCGGGCGACCACGCGTAACAGTCCTGCACCGTAAAAGTCAGTTGCGCGGACATGACACTTCAAGACCCTACTTTGTACAGGCGCCTTTCGATTTCCTGTTCAAGCTTGACGACAAGAGAGTTATAGCGCCGATGAATGAAATCTTGGTCCGCCTTGAGGTTCGCCGAGCCGGCATAATTGATGCTGTAGCTTTTCTGCGAATAGACGATATCCACTGTGGCCGCATGCTCACGCCATTTCTGGGTCGCGCGCATCAGGCCGGGATTGACCTTCTCAACCAGCCAGCCAGTGGACGATGCTGCTTCGTAGATGGCCGTTTCGAGGGTCACCAGATCGGCTTTCTGCGCCGCAGCTGGAACGGGATGGTCTTCCACTTTATAAATGGGCTGTACCCGATGACAGCCGCCCACTACCAGCATGACAGCGAACACCACACCGGTGACGCCGCGAATACCCCATCGCGCCATGTTTACTTCCCCCAAAAAACCAGCCCTTAATCTGGGCGCGTTCTTACAACCCCGCATACGGTTTTAGTATAATCTTTTGATTTATTCCACAACCTAGGCGTAAGCAGGACGCGAATTGAGCGTGATTATTATTCATATAACGGGATTTAAGACGGGACTGCGATTGTTGCCGTCCTGGGGACATCCGACCGATCTGGCTATGTCCCAGGCAGGACAAGTCGCACGCGCACTTTTGCGGTACGCGGCTACGGCAACAGAGAAATTTCCAGATGCGGTAAACTGGGTTTTTTCCCGTTCACCCTCGGGCCAACCTCAAGTGGAAAACGCGGAATCCCGGAGCATCTGGATTTCCTTCAGCCATTCCGGCGATTGGATCGGTTGCGGCCTGAGTACAAGAGGTCCGATCGGGATCGATATTGAAACGCATAAAAGCGACCGAAACCTGGTCGAAATAGCCAAGCTTGGTTTTGGCCCTGGCGAGCAACAGCGCAGTCAAAACGGCATTGATGAGTTCTATCGCATCTGGACAAGCCGGGAGGCCATCGCCAAGGCGACGGGTATCGGCATGGTGCAGGTCACTGATGGCCGGGACTATGCTGCTGCCGGGCCCATGTCGGGGGGCTGGCGCATTGAGACGCCCAATCAGGTCTGGAATCTCACCCACGCATTGCCTGTGGCGGGTCTCAGCTTTGCCTGCGCTACATCAGCAGACGAAACCGCAGTTCCGGAACCGCCGGTGGTGTTTCAGCTCTTTACCTAAATAGCCGCGGAACTCAGTAGTATTTGCGCCCGTAGTCGCAAGCATTTTCCACGACACGCGTCAGCATCAGACCGTCCGTGGCCCCGAATGTCCACGCACCACCCATCGCGGCCGCTTTGGCATAGAAGATGGGCTCAGCTACGACTTGCTGCGTCGACAGATCGGTATATTTGACCTTCAGCAATACAGCCGAACTGCCAGCCAGGGCCCCGGCGAAAATGCGCTCACCGGTATTGACCTTTTTAAGATCGACGATGCTTGGCTCGATCCGAAGTCTCCCGGTATCTGTGTCAGCGACAGATTTTCCCGCTTTAATCGCGGGGAAGACCATGTTCAAGCAGCCCTCCAACTCATTTGCGATTTTTTCCACGGCCTTCTGGTCGCTGGAATCGCCCTCCATTTTTTCTACAATAAGCGGCTTGAGTTCAGCGTATTTGAATTTGCCGAGCGGCACCTTGCTGGGCTGGATGGTTTCATCCTTCGCATGAATCTGCGTAGTGCACGCAGCCAGCAGCATCCCCGCCGCAGCGACAAAAATAATCTTCATTCTTAAATTCCCCCATGAACTTACCTGTCCATCTTTATATGGGGACAGGCAGATCGATCAAGACAAACTGGGTTGTGCATTCATCGGCCCAGGCAAACTATTGGCCTGCTCTTAACAAAAAGCCGACGGTATGCGTTCGCCACGTTTGCCATCCGTGCACAAAGGCATTCCTGGCTAGGCGTCACATTTCGGCCATGTCCAACTCTTAAAGTCCCGCCGCTCGCGTTTGCACCTATTGTGTCAATCAGTTGCAGGAAATGGGCGCCTTGTTGCGGGATATGGGTGTCCCGACATTCAGAACCCCCTCCGGACTGCAGCTAGCTTTGAACGCATATTCAAAGTAAGTCATTGAAATTATTATTGATAAATCTTTCCAGATTCTCGGTATGTGCAGCCGCCGTTGTCCAAAATTTTCGGGATTGCAGTCAGACGTGCACAGCTCTGCCGCTACCCGTCTCCGCGCAAATGCAGCCGCGTACAACCAGCTAAATCGAGATCAGCAAGCTGTGCTCCCCACCATCCAAGGGCAGCTCAAAGCCTTTCCCGACACACTCGATCCGCACACCGTCGAGGATGGCGTGCGCACCGTCCCAGCCATCTGACAATGACTGGGTGGTGCGAATGTTGTAGCGGCCTGAGCCAATCGACACGGTCGCTTCGAAACCGGGCCAGCTTTCTGGCAGACAGGGCTCGACGATCAGCATGGCGCCTTCGCGGCGCAGACCCAGAATGCCCTCGATGCCGGCCCGGTACATCCAGCCAGCCGCACCGGTGTACCAGGTCCAGCCGCCACGGCCGATATGCGGCGTCACGGAATAGACGTCGGCGGCAACCACATAGGGCTCGACCTTGTAGCGCTCGGCGTCATCAGGCGTGCGGGCATGATTGATGGGGTTGAGCAGGGCGAACAGCTCGGCTGCTGCCTGACCATCTCCCAGCTTCGCGAAAGCAAGAATGGCCCACATCCCGGCATGGCTGTATTGCCCGCCGTTTTCACGCAGGCCCGGCGGATAGCCCTTGATGTAACCGGGATCGAGCGACGTCTGGTCAAACGGCGGCGTGAACAGCAGCGCCAGCCCGTCCTGCTCACGGATCAGCTGCTGCTTCAGTGACGCCATCGCTGTCATCGCGCGTGTCGGGTCGGCTTTACCGGACAGAACTGCCCAGGACTGCGCGATGGAATCGATCCGGCATTCCTGGCTGCCCTGCGATCCAAGCCATGTCCCGTCGTCGAAAGTCGCACGGCGATACCAGGCACCGTCCCAGGCCTGCCGCTCCAGCGCCGTCCGCACCGTGGCGGCATGCGCCTGCCAGCGTGCCACCCGGTCCGGATCGCGCTGCACTGCCAGTGGCGCAAAGAGATCGATGGTCCGCAGCAGCAGCCAGGCCAGCCAAACGCTTTCGCCCTGTCCGTCCTGCCCGACGCGATTCATGCCGTCGTTCCAGTCGCCTGTACCCATCAACGGCAGTCCATGTCGGCCGGTCAGCGCCACGCACTGGTCGAGGCCGCGTGCGCAATGTTCAAACAGTGAGGCCGATTCATCGGCAACCATCGGCTGGAAGAAGGCATCGTGTTCGCCTGCGCCCAGAACAGGCCCCTCGATAAACGGCACGATCTCGTCGAGAACAGCCCCATCACCCGAAGTATTCACATAGGTCGCGGCGGCAAAAGCGAGCCAGACGCGGTCATCGGATATCCGCGTGCGCACGCCCTGACCGGAATACGGCAGCCACCAATGCTGGACATCGCCTTCGACGAACTGCCGGCCGGCGGCACGCAGCAGATGACGGCGCGTTTCATCCGGCATGGCAAAGGTCAGGGCCATGCCGTCCTGGAGCTGATCACGGAACCCATAGGCACCACTGGCCTGATAGAAGGCCGACCGCGCCCAGACACGACAGGCGAGCGTCTGATACAGCAGCCAGCCGTTCAGCATGATGTCCATCGCGCGATCCGGCGTCCTAACCTGAATGGCCCCCAGCAGTGTCTGCCAGTGATCGGTCACGTCACGCAGCACCGCATCGAGATCGGCCTCGCGATAGCGCAGAACCAGGGCCCGGGCTTCGTCGGCCGATCCGCATTGGCCGAGAAACCAGGCGATCTCGACCTCCTCCCCCACACCAAGCTCCACCATGCCCTGCAGGGCCGCACAGGGATCGAGTCCCGCGCCGGTGGCGCCCGACAGCGCTGCCTTCCCGGTCAGTCCCGCAGGCACGGCAACCGACCCGTTGCGGCCGAGGAATTCGGTGCGATCCGCTGTCCAGGCGGTTTGCCTGCCGCTCAAATCGGCAAAAGCGACGCGGCCGGAGAAAGCCGTACCCCAGGGATTGCGCGCCAGCATGGCGCCGGTCGCCTCGTCGATCTCCGTGATGATGAACGGGCCGGAAGCACCACGCGCCGTGCCCAATACCCATTCGGCATAGGCCGTGACGGACAGCCTCCGCGGTTTGCCAGACAGATTCCGAAGTGTCAGACGCGATATCTTTACCGGATCGGCAAGCGGCACATATTGCAGCAGGTCGAGCGCAATGCCACCAGCTTCATGCTCGAAACGGCTGTAGCCGTAACCATGACGCGCCGTGTAAACTCCGCCATCCCGGATCGGCTGGGCCGTGGCGCTCCACAGCTCGCCACTGATCTCGTCGCGCACATACAGCATGTCTCCGGCTGGATCGCGGACGGGATCGTTCGACCAGGCTGTGATCTGGTTCTCGCGACTGTTTTCAGCCCAGATGTAGCCGCTGCCTTCCGTCGAGACCTGGAACCCGAAACCGGGGTTGGCGATCACATTGATCCATGGTGCTGGCGTAACCTGCCCGGCATCGAGAACGGTTACATACTCCCGACCGTCCTTGTCGAATCCGCCCAGGCCGTTGAAGAATTCGAGCGCAGGAGGCGGCGTCAATCGAGTCGGCTGTGCAGCATCCACCAATGAAGTCTTGCGGCTCTCGGTGATGGAGCTGATAGCTGGCGCCGGCAATCGCGCCAGCTGGTCTGCGATGGGGCCACGGCGGGCGATCAGGGCGACGCGGGCAACCGACTGCAGCAGGGCCCGGGTCTCACCGCTAATGAGATCGGCACGGAGCGTGTAAACCGACCCTCGTGCCATCTCGCCGCCAAAACGCGGTCGCGCCTGGCTGCTGCGCACGGCGGTCTCGATGGCGATCTGCAGGTCCTGCGTATAGGAGGACGCACGCTCATTGACGATGACCAGGTCGACCCTGAGGCGTTTCATGCGCCAGTATTCGTGGGCCCGCAGCAGCTGCCGGACCTGGGCGATGTCCTCGATCTCGTCGATCCGCAGCAGAATGATGGGCCAATCGCCGGAAATCCCCTGCGGCCACAGGCCCGACTGCGGACCGGCGCCGCGCAGGATCGCATCAGACGGCGCCCGGAAGCGCGGATCGGCATAGAGGATCGGTGCGGCCAGGCGCTGGAAGTCGGCGGCTTCCTCCGCGTCGATATCGAGATGTCGCAACTGGACCTGGGCCTGGGTCCAGGCCAGCGTCTTGGCCCGGTCGAAGGCGCTGCGGTCATGATGCTTGTCGATAAGATGCAGAAGTTCGGTCCGCGACGATGCGACCAGAGTCCAGAACGCCAGCCGCGCCACCTGTCCGGGCGCAATCGTCACGCGATGCCGGAGCGCGAATACCGGATCCAGAACTGTGCCCGCCGTATTGGAGAGGGTGGCGTCGCCTGTCACGGCGGCAGCAGTGCCGATGGTCCGGCCCCGACCGATGAAGCGCGCGCGGTCGGACTCATACTGCGGATCGGCGGAGACCTCGCCTTCCACAACGGCGAAATGCGCCGCCCAGACCTCGGGTTCATCCTGTGCGCGCCGGCGTCGCGTTGCGATCAGCGCACCGAATTCGGCGAGATACTCGGTCTGCACAAACATCTTGGAGAAAGCCGGATGGGCGGTGTCGGCCGCCGGTGTTGCCAGAACCAGTTCGGCATAGGAGGTGATATCGATCTCGCGCGCACGCCGGCCACTGTTGGTCAGTGATACGCGACGGACTTCACCATCATCCTCGCCGGACACCAGAACATCCATGGCGGTGACCAACGTCTCGTCGCGATAGATGAACTCGGCGCAGTTCTCGGCGAAAATGACTTCATTGCCCTCGCCGCCAACGCCCGCCGGCTTTGCGGCAGGGGACCAGGCCTTGCCGCTGCGGACATCCCGCAGGAATATGAAGGTTCCCCAGTCATCGCGGGTCACGTCCTCATGCCAGCGGGTGATGGCGATGTCGCGCCAACGGCTGTAGCCCGCCCCTGTCGCGGTCAGCATCACGGCATAGCGGCCGTTCGACAGCATGTGGGTCACTGGCGCGCCGTCCACCGCTCCGATGATGCGGCGCACCGTCTCCACTTCGGCCCTGGCCTTGGTTGCAGCGACCTTGACTTCTTCGGCGCGCGGATGCGCGATGGCTATGCCGCGCGGCATGCGTTCCTGCAGCAGCAGTTCGCTGGCCTGGATTATCGGTTCGCGATGAAAGCGGCTCCGCATTTTTCCGTCATGCAGGATATTCGCGATGCCGACGATGGTCATGCCCTGGTGATGCGCCATGAAGCTGCGCACGATGGCGGCCGTCGTGTTATCCGGCAGCCGCGACCAGGTGAAATCGAGTGCCTCGTAAAAACCGTACCGTCCGCTGGCGCCCAGTTTCTCGAGATGGCTGTAGTTCCGCAGCGCGCCGCGCGGGTCGACCATGGTGGCAAGGCCCGTGGCATAGGGCGCAATCACTACATTCTCGGCCAGGCCGCGTTTCAGGCCGAGACCGGGCACGCCGAAATTGGAATACTGATAGGTGAATTCCATATCGCGCGCGTTATAGGCGGATTCAGATATGCCCCACGGAATGTCCAGTGTACGCGCATAGGATTTCTGGCGATCCACCACCAGGGTGTTGGTCCGCTCCAGCAGGCTTCCGGCCGGCGCACGCATGACAAGCGATGGCATCAGGTATTCAAACATCGACCCGGACCACGAAATCAGCGCGGCGCCATTCCCCAGCGGCGTCGAGGCGCGACCCAGGCGAAACCAGTGCTGGGTGGCGACATCGCCCTTGGCAATCGCAAACAGGCTGGCCAGTCGCGCCTCGGATGCCAGAAGATCGTAGCAGCTGGTGTCGCGGGTGTTATCGGCAACGGAATAGCCGATCGACAGCAGCTTGCGTTCCGGATCGAGCAGGAAGGCGAAGTCCATGGCGAGCGCCATCTCGCGGGCTGCCGCCGCAATCGCCTGCAACCGGTCATTCAGGTCTTGGGGCAAAACGGCCAGTTGCAGCCTGTCGCGTTCATGCTCGCCGATGACACGCCGCAACGCCTCGATCCAGAACACCAGATCCTGGAACAGGCCTGCGCCACCCGCCGGCACAATCTCGAGCGCCGCCCTTGCCGCTTTCTCGGCGAGCCGCCTCAGGGTCGGATAAACCGCGCCAGGCGTCAGCCCGCCATTCAGATGGCCATCGATCTCGGCAAGCAGTGCAGCAATCTCCTGGCCCCGCTCGCCGCCATCGGCTGGCAGCGCTGCAAGTGCGGTCTGCGCGAGCAGCAGGGTGTCGGCGATGCCGGTGCGCACCGTCGGTGCAGCGCCAGATCCCATCCACTCCTCGCAGGCATTTGCCAAGGCGAGCAGATGGCCGGCAAGATTGCCGCTGTCAACGGAAGAAACATAGGCGGGGTCAAGCACCCGCAGATCCTGTGTGCCATACCAGTTGTAGAAATGGCCTTTGAAACGCGGCAACCGGTGCAGGGTCGCCATCGTCGCGTCCAGCCGCTCGATGGTTTCCGTTGTGCCCGCCCATCCGAAATCCCGGGCCACCACGGTGGACAACAGATAAAGCCCGATATTGGTTGGCGAGGTCCGGTGTGCGACCGTCGGCTTCGGATCTTCCTGGAAATTATCCGGCGGCAGCATAGTCTCGGACGGCGTGACGAAAACCTCGAAATATCGCCAGGTCCGTCGTGCGATGAGACGCAAGTCGCGGGCTTCAGTATCCGAGACCACGAGCCGCCGTGATGTCGATGGCGACCGGCTGACCCACAGGGCCAGCGCCGGCGCCGTCAGCCACAGCACGGCAAAGGGCAGCGCGAAGGGCCATGCCATTGGCATCAGACCAACCGCGCCACCGGCCAGAAGACCGCCCAGAATCAGACCGCCGGACATTTTTCCGTAGAAGCCGCCCAGGCTCAGGCGCGGGCTCCCCGCCGACATTGCCGCCGTCGTCCATTCCAGCAGTTGGCGATGCGTCACGAATAGCCGCGTCAGAGTCCTGACGATGGCATCGCCCATCCGCCAGGCCTGATCGGGCAGGAAGGCAATCGACAGCAGTGTCTGCGTGACCGCGATTTTCACATCGCCGCCCAGCGCACCAAGGTGATTGCGCAGGCGGATTCCGGGCCGGGGTGGCAGAAGCGCGAAGAGAACCGGCAGGAATGCCGGCACGGCGATCACCGCCAGGGCCAGCAGCAGTCCCGGCAGGATGGACGGCAGCGGCAGCAGCCAGCACAGGCCAACCAGCAGCAGCGTGAAGGGCGCCAGCAGCGAGCGCCGCAGATTGTCGAGCATCTTCCAGCGCCCGAGCGTAGGCACTGCCAGATGTCCGTCGCGCGGGCCAAATATCCAGGGCAGCAGCTGCCAGTCGCCGCGCGTCCACCGGTGCTGCCGTTTGGCGATGACATCGTAGCGGGCTGGAAAATCCTCGATGACCTCGATATCGGAGGCCAGACCGGACCGCGCATACACGCCTTCCAGCAGATCATGGCTGAGCACCTTGTTTTCCGGGATACGGCCGGACAGCGCAGCCTCGAAGGCATCAACATCGTAGATGCCCTTGCCGGTATAGGATCCTTCTCCGAACAGGTCCTGATAAACATCGGATGCGGCGGCGGCATAGGGATCGATGCCACCCGGGCTGGAAAAGATCCGCTGATAGAGCGATCCCTCGCTGCCCACCGGCAGGGACGGCGTGACACGTGGCTGCAGAATCCCGTAACCGCTGACGATACGCTGCTCGATGACACTGAACCTCGGCCGGTTCAGTGGATGCGCCATCTTGCCGATCAGGCGCATCGCGGCATCCCGCGGCAGCCTCGTATCGGCATCGAGCGTGATGACATATCGCACGTCTTCCGGCAGCTGCGAGGCCTGTCCCGCAACGGGCATGAATGTGGTATCGGGTGCGCCGCGTAACAGCCGATTCAGTTCATGCAGCTTGCCGCGCTTGCGTTCCCACCCCATCCACGTGCTTTCGCTCGCATTCACGACGCGCCGGCGATGCAGAAGATGAAAGCGGGCCCCGCCGGGCGCCGGCCCGTGACGCCGGTTCAGGTCGGCAATGGCGTCTGTGGCCAGGGCGAGCAGACGCGTATCGCTCTCAAGCATTTCTTCGTTTGCATCCGCACCATCCGACAGAAGCGCAAAATACAGATCACCGTTGACGCCGGAAAGATAGTGGACCTCCAGGCGTTCGATCTGTTCCAGCAGGTCCGCTTCATCGACCAAGAGGGTCGGCACGGCCACCAGCGTGCGCAGTGACGCGGGAATACCGGCCTTGAGTTCGAGTCCGGGCAGCGCCACGGCGCCCGCGCTCCAGATGACTGCGCGATTGACCAGCGCCGTTGCAACTTCGGATGCCGGCAGAAAACCGGCCGCCAGGAACAGCGCCATCCAGCCGGCATGCAGGCCAGGCACCTCTATCGCCAGTGCGGCCAGGCCCAGAAGCAGGCCGGTGACCAGCAGGATGGCGCCAACATAGCCGGGAATACCGAGGCGGGTGTTCAGCCGGCCGACCCAAAGCCGCGGCGATGGCCTGAATCCGATCGTCCGTTCCAGCGCAGACCGTCCCTCGGCGATCAGATGATAGCCGGGATCGCCCATGCGCTCGGCATCGGCGGGATTGATCGCATCGGTTACGGCAAGACGCGCAGCCTTCAGGGTATGATCAACAACCTCGAGTTCGGAACAGGATGAGCCACGGGCGAGCTGCTCGATGGCTTTCCGGTAGAGGTCGCGGGTCGGGAAGTCCATGGCGGCGAAATCGCTGCCGGCCCGCAGACGGTGATCGACCAGGCTGACGCTTTCGACCAGATCGGCCCAGTCGATGTCGGAGATCAGGCGCATGCTGGTGATGACATTGCGCACTGTGAGATTGGAAGCACCCTGTCTTTGCTGGGCATGCTGGACGACATCGCCGATCGTGACGTCCTGCTCTCCCAGCCGGCGCTCCAGCCATCCCAGGGCCGGCATCGCCCGGGGATCCTGGTCGCGCAGCCGCTTGGCAAGCTGGGCCGCGAACCGTTCTGACAGCGGCTCGAGCGACTGCGCCGACAAGTCTGCTTCCAGTGCCGATCGGATCCTTGCAGGATCGAGCAGCCGGTCAGCCAGAGCATCGGCGCTCGCCCGGGTTTCGCGCCCCACCGTGATCTGGTCGGCCAGCCGGCGCAGGTTTTCAATCAGGACGATGCGCAGGGTGATGGCGACGGCCCAGAGTTCGCCGATGGTCAGCGGCTGCACCCGCTGATAGGCAGCGATGAACCGGCGCAATGTATCTGGATCGAAATGACTGTCTGTATGGGCGACAAAGGCCCAGGCGAGGCCGAAGACTCTGGGGTATCCGGCGAACGGGCCTTCTGCCAGCTTCGGCAGCTGGCGATAATAACCCGGTGGCAGATCATCGCGGATTTCGCGGATCTGTTCCTCCACCAGGTGATAGTTGTCGAGCAACCACTCCGCGGCCGGAACGACATCGCCGCCTTTTTCCAATTCGGCAGCATCGGCCCGGTACGCCGCCAGCAGAACCCGGGCATTGTCATCAAGCCGTGTGCGCAGGGACAACACGACAGGCGGCCTGGCTGTTACCTGCTGGGCAAGGGCAAGGCTTTCGGCATGCTGCTCCAGCCGTTCGACGCCGAACAGCTCCTCCCTGACCGGCGCTGCGTCATGCCAGGGCAATGATCGGCGACCGAGGATATGACGAAGTCTTGCGATCATGCACACCTCTCGGCTTCGCACAGGCGAGCCGCCGCATGCAAAGCGCAGGATAAATAGGTTCTAATGGCTCCAGTCGGCTGCCGACGGAAGGTCGCCGTCGATATCGACATGGGCGGCATCGCCATCGGGCGTCAGTTTCCGCTCGCTAAAGCGCAGGCTGACGATGCGTCCGCCGTCCATCAGCAGCTGCAGGTCACGGCGGCCGAACACGCTGCGCAGGATTGCGGGCGACATCCGAATTTCGCCGTTGGCCATGACCTGACCGGTCGGGCCGATAAACCCGTCGAAGTCATAGTCGGCCTGCCCGAACACCTCTACCCCACATGCAAGCGTCGCTTGGCCATGCAGTCTGCCGAGAAAGCGCATGACGCAGCCTTACGGACTAGCCATATGAGACGACGCCATGGCCAGGACTGAAAGGGTCACTTCTTTTTCTTCGCCGGCGTGGCTGAAGCCAGCAACCCCTTCATCGGCGTCGGCTCGACCACTGCGGCGACGACTTTCTTCGGCTTCTTCATTTCACGGTTGCTGCGCTTTTGTGACTTGGCCATGACGATCTCCTGTGCTGCCCGATCCGCGGGTGCGGCTGAGCTGAAAAATCAAAAGGCCCCATCACCTCGATCAGGTGCGGGGCCCATGGGCAGTGTGTTTCATGACGATTAAACCTGACGGGCCGCTTATGGTTCCCGCCAGCATCGCCATCTCAGTCAAGATTCTTGAGATTATCGGCCGACATCTTGCCGCTTTTGCGGTCGGCAGCCAGCTCGAAGCTCAGCTTCTGGCCTTCGCGCAGGTCGTTCATGCCGGCACGTTCGACCGCACTGATATGAACAAAAGCGTCGTTCCCGCCCCCGTCAGGCGCAATAAAGCCGAAGCCCTTATTGGCGTTAAACCATTTCACGGTTCCCGTCGTCATCAGGAAACCCTTTCAAATAGAGGAGCGCGCCCGTCTGGGCGCCGTCGAAATCGCATTTTCAGGTAAGAAGATGTCAGCATAGCGCTGATGCAATCAGCGGAAGGCGGCGTCGTCCGGCCATCTATCGACATTCAGGAGATGGGAACGGCACGGCGCGCAATCAAGCCGGCCGCAAAGAAACCACCCCCATTAGCCGCATTTAAACCCTTGGGCTTTATGTCATATGGGTGTAATGAATCTGTCATAATTGAGTTTTAAACCTGAAAGCCCCCCCCAGAAAATGCCTGTTTTCCGCGATCCCGACCCCGACCCCGACGGCACCCTGGACGCGTCCGCGCCCCCCGCCAGCTTTTTCCTGGCGCGCCATGACCGGGGGGCCGCGTGATGAGCAGCAGTGCAGGCGCGACCGAACTCCTTCTCCATCTCGTCGCCGGCGTGGCGCTCCTGCTCTGGGGCGTGCGCATGGTGCGCACCGGCATGACGCGCGCCTTCGGCGCGCCGCTGCGGCGCTATCTCGGCCAGGCGATGCGCAACCGCTTCCAGGCTTTCCTCGCCGGCATCGGCGTCACCGCCCTGCTGCAGTCGAGCACGGCGACAGCGATGATCGTGTCCTCCTTTGCCGGGCGCGGCCTGATCGTGGGCGGCGCCGCCATTGCCGTGCTGCTCGGTGCAGGCATCGGCACATCGATCACCGCGCAGTATCTCTCGCTCGACCTGCACTGGCTCGGGCCGCTCTGCATCATCCTCGGCGTGATCGGTTTCTTCGTCTCCGAAAGCGGCCTGCCGCGCCATGTCGGCCGCCTGCTGATCGGCATCGGCCTGATGCTGCTGTCGCTGGAGATGATCATCAGCGCCTCGGCGCCGCTGCGCGATGCGCCCGGCCTTGCCGCCATCCTCAATCCTTTGCAGCGCGAGCCGGTGCTCGGCGTGCTGCTGTTCACCCTGCTGACCTGGCTGAGCCATGCCAGCCTCGCCACCGTGCTGCTCGCCGCCTCGCTGGCCAAGGCCGGCACCGTGGATGCGACGCTGGCGGTGGCGCTGGTGATCGGCGCCAATCTCGGCACCGCGATTTCGCCGCTGGTGGCAAGCAGCGGCCAGCCGCCGGCGGCCCGCCGCGCCCAGCTGGCCAACCTGATCACCCGCGTGATCGCCACCCTGGTGGCGATTCCCTTTCTCAGCCAGATTCCGCAGCTGCTGGCCTGGGCCGGCGAAGACGGCGCCCGCATGGCGGTGAACACCCATACCGCCTTCAACATCGCCATCGCGCTGGCCTTCCTGCCGCTTGTCGCGCTGCTCGACAAGGTGACGCATCGCCTGCTGCCCGACCTGCCCGCAGCGGAATCCGCCGGCAAGCCGCGCTATCTCGACAAATCCGCGCTGGAAACGCCGACCGTGGCGCTGGCCGCCGCCGCGCGCGAAACCCTGCGGCTCAGCGATGCCGTGGCGCGCATGCTGGACGACACCATGACGGTGTTCACCCGCGATGATTCGAAACTCGCGAAAGCCGTGGAACAGGCCGACGATGCAGTGGACGGCCTCTACGAGGCGATCAAGCTGTATCTCACCGAACTCTCCAAGCATGGCCTGGATGAAGCGGAAAGCCGCCGCTATGTCGACGTGCTCACCTTCACCACCAACCTGGAGCATATCGGCGACATCATCGACAAAAACCTGATGGAGCTGGCGCAGAAGAAGATCAAGAACAAGCTGGCCTTCTCCAAGGAGGGCCTGGCCGAGCTGACCGACTTCCACCATCGCGTCGCCGCCAACCTGCAGATGGCCTGCAACCTGTTCATGTCAGGCGATGTGAAGATGGCGCGCCAGCTGCTGCAGGAAAAGGTCGACCTGCGCGTCGCCGAACAGCGCGCGGCGGAGAACCATTACCAGCGCATCCGCGACGGCCGCGCCGAAAGCATCGAGACCAGCGCCATCCATCTCGACCTGATCCGCGACCTGAAGCGGATCAACAGCCATCTCACTGCGGTCGCCTATCCGATCCTGGAACAGGCCGGCGAGCTGACCGCGACGCGGCTGCGCGCCGATGAACGGCTCGACCGCTCCTCGCAGCTCACCGCCGACACGACCGCGAAGAACAGCCGCACCAGCCTGGCGTAAGCAGGCATCTGCATACGATTGTCATCTTTGATGGCATCTGGTTGACGCCATCATCGTCAGGCCCCTAGGTTTCCATAGGGAAACGGTGGGAGCCTGACAATGAAGAATGGAATCTGCGGCATGCTGGCGGCCATGATGCTGATGGCGGCCACGCCCGCCGTGGCACAGAATGCCGCCGCCCCGAATGAGTGGGCTATCGAGTTCATCGGCCGGGCCGCACGCAATTACGACGAGGCTTTCCAGGCCTTCAAAGCCGAGACCTATCTGGGCCAGACGGTGGCACCGGTCACCGAGACCATGCGCGATGCCTTCCGCAAGAATGTGAATGCCTATGGCCCGGTGCAGACCTATGAGGTTGTTGCCGAGCATGCGATCGGCGATCGGCTGCGGCGCGTGCATATCCTCGCCTATCACCCGAAAGGCATACAGTTCTTCACCATGGACTTCTATCGGCAGACACCGACCGATGGCTGGTATCTGCATGGCATGAAGATCGACGTCAGCGTGCAGGGTCTGCCCTGGCCACCAGTGCCGGCACCTGCTGCAGCGACCGCCGGCGTCAAGCCGCGCTGACGGTCGCCCCGGCCACCCGCCTTAAGCCACTCTGTCGCGTCAGCAGCCAGACTGCGATCAGCACATTCACCAGGTTGAAGGCGATGCCATTCAGCAGGGCGGCCTGATACGAGCCGGTGAGATCGTAGATCCTGCCTGACATCCAGCCGCCCAGCGCCATGCCGGCGAGCGTGGATGAAATCGCCAGGCTGACGCGGAAGCCCGCCTGCCCGGCGGGGAACAGCTCGCGCACGATGAAGGCATAGCTGGGCACGATGCCGCCCTGCACCAGGCCGAACACCGCCGAGATGATGTAAAGCGACATCAGCCCGTCGAATGGCAGATAGAGCGCCAGCGCCAGCATCTGCAGGGTCGAGCCCAGCAGCAGCGTCTTCAGCCCGCCGATGCGGTCGAGAATATAGCCCGAGGCCAGCCGGCTGATGATGCCAAAGCCGAGCATCAAGGAGAGCATCTCGGCGCCGCGCGCCGGGCCATAGCCCAGATCGACGCAATAGGCGACGATATGCACCTGCGGCATCGACATGGCGACGCAGCAGCAAAGCCCCATGATGACGATGCAGGCCTGGATCACATTCGGATGCAGGCCGAGCGGCCGCAGGAAGCCGGCCGCAGCAGCGGCCTCCGTGGCGGGTTTCAGCAGCGGCGGCTTCGGCCGCAGGATCAGCGCCAGCGGCAGCATGGTGACCAGGCAGAACAGGCCGGTGTAGAGATGCGTCTGGCGCCAGCCCACCTCGGCGATGAAATGCTCCAGCACCGGCGGCCAGATCGTGCCGGCGACATAGTTGCCGGATGCACAGAGCGCAATCGCCAGGCCGCGCCGCTTCTCGAACCACAGCGAGGTATCGGCCAGCAAGGGCGCGAACAGCGCCGCGCTGCCCAGCATGGCGATGGCGATGCCGGAGATGATGGCGAAGATCCACACATTGCTGGCAAAGGAGGCGGCGGCATAGCCGGCCGACATCACGACGGTGGCAATCAGCAGCGGCGTGGTGATGCCGCGCTTGTCGGCCAGCCGGCCCATCAGCACGGTGCCGAAGACGAACCCGATCATGGTCAGCGTGTATGGCAGCGCCGCGTCGGCGCGGGCAATGCCGAATTCGGCCTGCACGGCCGGCACGACAACCACCGGCGACCACATGCCGACGCCGCCGATGGTGCCGATCACCATGGCGGCCACCAGCCTGACCCAGGCATATCCGGAATCGACGCGGCTCTCGGTCACGGGCAGTCCTCCGGGGTGGCGGGTCTTTTCTTGTTTTTACAGCTTAGTCGACAATGAACAGCTTGGCACCCATGCTGGTCCGCGAGCGATGCGGTTCCGCATTGTCGGCCACCTGATAGGACTGGCCGGCTTTCATGACGAATTCGCGGCCATCTTCCAGCTCGGTGACCAGCTCACCTTCCAGCACGAACAGGATATGGCCCTTCACGCACCAGTGGTCGGCCAGATAGCCCGGCGTGTAATCGACGCGGCGCACCCGGATGCCGCCAAAGGTCTGCGTGCGCCAGGTGGCGCTGCCGGTCTCGCCCTTGTGCTGGGTCGGTTCAATCTTCGACCAGTCGGTGGTGCCGAAGGGAATGTTGCTCATCTGCATGATGGTACGGGCTCCTGAAATCCATCCGCTTCTAGGCCGGGATTCCACGCAAATCCAGCGCGGAATTGTCAGGCGACAATATCGCAGCCTAATGCGCGCCGAAAACCGCGCCGCCGATGGTGATCGTGCCGGCCAGCAGCAGGATCAGGTGCAGCCGCCAGGCCCAGGCAAAGGTCGCATCGGAATCGCGGGCGGCCCAGCGCCGGAAGGCACGGTGCAGCCACAGCGGCTCGAGGACAAAGAGCACAAAAACAAACAGCAGCCACAGCACCGCCATGGCCTGCATCCACCAGTAGGTGGCGAGATGCGCCATGGTGAAGCGATGCCACAGATCAAGCCGCCACAGCAGCCAGAAGCCGCTGGCCCCGGCGATGACCACGGCCCAGCGTGCGATCTCGCCGAACGGCCGCTCCATATTTTCAAACAGCGCCAGCCGCGCCGCAGCCAGCAACCGGCGGGCCTGCGGCAGCACCACGAAGGTCACGAAAGCGATGCCGCCGAACCACACGACAATCGACAGCACATGCAGCAGGCGGGCAAGCAGCAGATCATCCATCGCTACCAGCCGAGCTGGCGGCTGGCGAGATCCTTCATGATCTCCTCGGCGCCGCCACCGATGGCATTCACCTTCACCTCGCGATAGATGCGCTCGACGCGCGCGCCGCGCATGAAACCGGCGCCGCCGAAAATCTGCACGGCCTCGGAGGCACAGAAGGCCATGGTCTGGGTCGCCTGATTCTTCAGCAGGCAGAGCGCGGCAATCGGGCTTTCGCCCTGATCCAGCGCCCAGGCGATGCGCTCCAGCATGGCCTGGCTGGCTTCGATCCGCTGCGCCATGTCGACCAGCTTGTGGCGGATCACCTGGTGGCGGATCAGCGGCTTGCCGAAGGTCTCGCGCAGCCGCGCATAATCCAGCGCATCTTCATAAGCCACCTGGGCGAAGCCGATGGCGGATGCCGCGAGCCCAAGCCGCTCGTCGTTGAAATTCAGCATGATGCCGCGGAAGCCGGCATTCTCCTCGCCGATCAGGTTCTCTGCCGGCACGCGGCAGTCGTCGAAATGCAGCGTGGCGGTATCCGATGCCCACCAGCCCATCTTTTTCAGCGGCGTGCGGGTGAAGCCCGGCGTGTCGCGCTCGACCAGCAGCAGCGAGACGCCGGCCATGCCCGGCCCGCCGGTGCGCACCGCCACGGTGTAGTAATCGGCGCGCATGCCAGAGGTGATGAAGGTCTTCTCGCCGCGCACAATGTAATCATCGCCGTCGCGTCTGGCCGTGGTCTTGAGATTCGCCACATCGGAACCGCCGCCCGGTTCGGTGATGGCCAGCGCCGCGATCTTCTCGCCCTTCAGCACGCCGGGCAGCACCTTTTGCTGCAGAGTGCCGGACCCCAGCCTGGCGATGGGCGGGCAGCCGATGGTGTGGCTCATCAGCGACGCGGCAACACCACCCGAACCGCCGCGCGCCAGCTCCTGGCCGACAATGATGCCGTAGAAACGGTCCGCCGGCACGCCGCCATGCTCTTCCGGGAAATTCAGCTGCAGCAGGCCGATATCCGCCGCCTTCCTGTAAAGCGCGCGCGGGAATTCGCCGGCCTCGTCCCAGGCATCGGCAAAGGGCGCGATCTCTTTCGCCACAAAGCGGCGCAGCTGGTCGCGGAAAGCCTCATGGTCGGGCGTGTAATAGGGCGAGGCGCCAAGCATGCTCAGCCGCCGCTCTGTGGCGGGCGCAGCCGCGCCATCATGATGATGTCGTCGTATTCGCCATCCAGCTTGCGGGCACGGCTTTTCACGCCCTCGGTGACAAAGCCGAATTTTCGATACAGCTTCACGGCCGATTCATTGCTGGCATAGACCTGCAGCTCGACCCGCTCGATGCCGACACGGCCGGCCGTGTCGAACACGGTCTGCAGCATCCGCCGCCCCAGGCCCTGGCCGCGCCAGGCGGCATCCAGCCCCATGCCGACGGTGCCGACATGGGCAAAGCCGTTGCGATGCGGCGTCTGCGGCTGCACATGGATGTTGCACCAGCCCACCACCTGGTGCTGCGGATCGACCGCGACAATGAAGGGCAGGCCGCGCTGCAACATGGCCTTGAGATAGAATTTCACCTCCGACAGCGCCGGTGCGGCGGTGAAGGCGAGATAGCGCCGCTCGGCCGCCACGCGGTCGAGACAGGCGCGATAGCCCTCGGCATCGACCTCGGTGATCGGGCGCAGGATGGCGGTCGGCCTCTCGCTCATCGCATTCACTCCGCCGCCACGGCCGGCGTCAGCGCCGCCAGCAGCTGGCGCGTCGCCACCTGGTCGCCGACCCTGACCGGCAGGCTGTCCACCGTGGCATCCACACGCGCCACCATTTCATGCTGCATCTTCATCGCTTCCATCACCACCAGGCGCTGGCCCTTTTTCACCCGATCGCCGGCAGCGGCCAGCACGGCAACGATCCTGCCATTCATCGGCGCGCGCAGCTCGCGCTCGGCCGCACCCTCGGCCTCGGCCGGCGGGGCCCAGGTGAGATCGGCGCAACTGAGATCCTGTGTACCACAGGCCAGATGCAGCAGATCGCCGGCAAAGGCATAGACCGCATCCTGCTCGATGCCGCCGACCGCGACCCGCAGCCGGTTCTCGCCACGCGCGGTCACCCTATAGTCCGCATCGCCGATGCGATAGCGGTCCGCGCCGGTCACCGCGACCGATAGCGTCATGCGGCTGTCACCGATGCCGAGCTTGACCGGCCAGCTGAAACTGCCGCCG
>NZ_CALRUC010000015.1:0-53384 GCF_943371255.1 Ferrovibrio terrae
ACCATTCCGCTGGGCGAGACACGCAATTTCGTGCAGCGCGTGCTGACCAACTACTGGATCTACCGCACCCGTATCGGCCAGCCCGATACCTCGCTCAGCGCCACCATGACCGGCAGCTGGCCGGTCTATCGCGGCTTCGACCGCGGCGATCAGCGCGCGGAAAAAAAGAACTGACGCCTAGCCGCGGCCTGTCGCAGATCATAGGTTAAGGCCGTCTCTGCTTTCAGGAGCCGCGCCATGACCGAACTCTCTCCCCAGTCCTTCATTGACGCCGAGGGCAAGCGCCTGTTCGTGCCGGTGCGCATTGCCGTGCTCACCGTGTCCGATACCCGCAGTTTTGAGGATGACAAGTCGGGCAATACGCTGGCCGAACGGCTGACCGAGGCCGGCCATATGCTGGCGGCGCGCGCCATCGTCAAAGACGAGGTCGGCGAGATTCAGGGGCAACTGACCGACTGGATCGACGATGACACTGTCGATGTCATCCTCGCCACTGGTGGCACCGGCGTCACCGGTCGCGATGTGACGCCCGAGGCCTTCGAGGGCATCTACGAGAAAAGCATTCCGGGCTTCGGTGAGCTGTTCCGCATGCTCAGCTACCAGAAGATCGGCACCTCCACGATCCAGTCGCGTGCCACGGCCGGCGTCTGTCGCGGCACATACCTGTTCGCGCTGCCCGGCTCGCCCGGGGCCTGCCGCGATGCCTGGGACATGATCCTGAAAGACCAGCTCGACTACCGCCACAAGCCCTGCAATTTCGTCGAGCTGTTTCCGCGCCTGCGCGAGCATGAGCGGCGCGGCGGCGGCAAGTAACGCCGCGCGGCGATAACTGGCCCTATAGGTTTTGCAGGAACTGGCGCTTATCCTAGAACCGCTTTCGCGGTAATCGGGTCAGGTAAAAACTGCAGAAAGTGTCGCCATGTCCGATATCGTCATCCGTCAAGTTGCAGCCTCCGAGCGCGCACAGTGGGAGCCGCTCTGGCTCGGCTATCTCGCCTTCTATGAAAAGAGCGTGCCGGCGGCGGTCACCGATTTCACCTGGCAGCGCCTGATCGATCCGAAAGATGCCGTCGAAGGGCTGATGGCCTGGGAGGGCGATGTGGCGCTCGGGCTGGTGCAGTATCTGCTGCATCCCTCCACCTGGAACATGGGCGGCAATGTTTATCTGCAGGATCTGTTCGTGGTGCCGGCAGCGCGCGGCAAACGCATCGGCCGCCGGCTGATCGCCGCCGTCACCGAGATCAGCAAGGCCAAGGGGGCCGCCGTGCTCTACTGGCAGACCGAGGAATTCAACGGCACGGCGCGCCGGCTGTACGAACGGGTCGCCAAGCGGGCGCCCTTTGTGCGGTACAATATCGAGTTGTAAGCGCGGTTTTCCAACATCCGATAGTTCTTGAAATGTTCTCATTGGCGCGGCATACTCGGCGCCATGAAGAAATTCACCGCGCGCGCCATTTCCGTGCCCGCCGACCAGGCGCATCCCGATGCCCGGCGCGGCCGCGGCGCGGTTTCGGCGGTGCGCAGCCGCTATGACACCGAAACGCGCCAGCGCGAGGATGACGGCTGGGACAATCTGGAGGAGGCCGAGCCGCTGAAGACCGTGCTGCATGAAGACAGCACGCGGCACATCATCGCCTGGAACAAGTCGCCCGACATTCCCTTCGACCGCTCGATCAATCCCTATCGCGGCTGCGAGCATGGCTGCATCTACTGTTTTGCGCGGCCGAGCCATGCCTATCTGGGGTTTTCGCCCGGGCTGGATTTCGAAACGCAGATTGTCATCAAGCCCAATGCCGCCGCGCTGCTGCGCAAGGAGCTGGCGAACCGCAATTACCAGGTTGCCACCCTGTCGATGGGCACCAACACCGATCCTTACCAGCCGGTGGAGCGCGAGCAGAAGATCACCCGCTCGATCCTGGAGGTGCTGCTGGAAACCCGCCACCCGCTCGGCATCGTGACCAAGAACCATCTGGTCACCCGCGATATCGACCTCCTGTCGGAGATGGCCAAGCTCGGCCTGGTGAAGGTGTTTGTCTCGCTCACCACGCTGGATCGCAAGCTGGCACGGGCCATGGAGCCGCGTGCCTCCACGCCGCCCAAGCGGCTGGACGCGATCCGCATGCTCAACGAGGCCGGCATTCCCTGTGGCGTGATGACGGCGCCGATGATCCCGGCCGTCAACGACATGGAACTGGAACGCCTGCTGGAAGCCGCCTGGGCGGCCGGCGCGCGTGAAGCGGGCTGGGTGCTGCTGCGGCTGCCTTATGAGTTGAAGGAGTTGTGGCGGGAATGGCTGCAGGAGCATTACCCCGACCGCGCCAGCAAGGTGATGAAGCTGGTGCAGGACTCGCGCGGCGGCAAAGACTATGTGGCCGATTTCGGCGACCGTATGCGTGGCGAGGGCGCCTATGCCCAATTGCTGGCCCAGCGCTTCCAGCTGGCAATCAAGCGCATCGGTTTCAACGAACGTCGCCTGCGCCTGCGCCGGGATCTGTTTCGCCATCCCGAACTCGATGTCCGGCAGGGCAGGCTGTTCTGATGGCAAAATATCAGGTGCCGAAGAAAAACGACGTGCGCAAGATGGCGCCGAAGACGCCGACGGAACGCCTGCGTGTGATTTGCCTCGCCTTGCCGGAAGCGGAGGAGCGCGAGACCTGGGAGATTCCAACCTATCGCATTCGCGGCAAGATCTTCGCGCTGGAAAGCGCTATCGCGGAGCGCCCCGCCGTCTGGTGCAAGGCGCAGCCGGGCAGCCAGAAGTTGCTGGTGGGTGCCGATCCGGACCGTTTCTTTGTCCCGCCCTACCTGGGCCACAAGGGATGGGTCGGCATGTGGCTGGATCGCCGGGTTGATTGGAGGGAAGTGGCTGAACTGGTGCGCCGCAGCTATCGCCTGATCGCGCCGAAAAAACTGGCTGCCCTGTTGCCGGGGGATTAACCCGGCCTGCGACGACATGTCTGCTACATCCGGGTGTAAAAGGACCCGATACTGCAGAATGACTTTCGCCTCGCGACATACAGAACGGCAGTCTTGGCGTGCACAGGTGCTGTTCCTGCTACGGCATGCGCTGATCGGCTTTGGATTGGCCGCGGTGTTCGTCGGCGCGGTCCTGTGGAGCAATGCATTCGGGCTCGGGCATCTGCTGATCGGTGCCGTCGGTCATCCGTTGCCACTTCTGCTGCTCTGGTTCTTCACCGGACTGACGATGGGCAGTATCCAGATGGGGATTGCCGTGATGTCGCTGGGCGATGAGAATATGGATTCTGACTAGGGTCGCATAAACTCATAATCGCGGTCCTGCAGATTCTCGATGGCGAATTGCAGCTCGGCGCGGACGTCGTCGAGTGTGCGGTGGCCTTTCAGAATTCGTACCGCTTCACTGATCAGGGTGCTGGCCACCGCATCAGGTGTTATCGAAGCCCTGGTCGCATCTGCCAGGGCGGCCTCGACATGGCCATGGACCAGTTCCCAGGTGCTCGTCATCGCTGTCTTCCTCGTTGCTGCAGAACCAGGATGCGGCAGGTCGACCCGGCCGGCATTGATCCGGCTCAAGTCAGGAGGGTTTCCCGCTGCCCGGTGTCGTGGCGGCCGTCAGCACGCCCTGCACCATCTCGGGCAGCAGCGACACATGTTTCAGCGCCGCCTTGAGTCGGTCGCGCTGTGGCCGCTGCAGGCTTGCCAGGTCGATGCGGCTGCCCGGTATATGGCCGGCGGCCAGATCGGCGATCTGCTGACGCAGGGTCAGGTCGAGCAGCAGGCCATGGCTGGAGATCAGTCCTGCGATGTCGCTGTCGCCGATCAGGCCGGCCTGACCGACCGCCTGCAGGCGTGCCGCCGTGCTGGTGGCGGCCGTGCCCAGACGCAGGGCCATCAGGCGGGCGCCGCTGACCAGGGGCAGCAGGCCGCCGAGCTTGAGGTCGATGCGGCCATCGGCATCGGCCTTCAATTGACCGAACAGGCCAAGAGCCGGCTGCAGCCGTGCCGACTGCTCGGCCAGCAGGCGCAGGAAGAGTGGCGAGCTGCGCGCCGCAGCCAGCGCCTCGGTGCGCAGAGAATCGCCCAGACGAAGCGTGCCGTAGACCGGCTGCAGGTCGTAGAAGATGTCGACGTTGAGCAGGGCTTCTGGCGTGTGGCGGGCGATCCATTCGGTTACGCGGGCGCGCCACTGCCCCTGGCTGCCGCGCCAGGCGGTGTTCTTCGCCATTACGCCACCCTTGCAGAACGGAATGCCGGCACTGTCGAGCAATGCGGCAATGCGTTCGCCGGCGCGCGCATACCAGCCATCATCCTCGGTGCTGCCGGCATGGATGATGGCGTTGTCCTGGTCGGGTTTCAGCAGGCTTTCGCCGCGCCCGCCCGAGCCAAGGATCAGCATGCACCATGGCGCCGGCGCAGGGGTGCCGGCCTGGTTGGCTTCGGCCTCGACAATGGCGGCGGCGCGCGCGGTCATGTCGGCATAGATCCCGGAGATCACGGCGGCGACCGCCGGAGCATCGGAGCCTTCGCCCAGCAAGGTTGCCGCCAGATGCGGCAGGGCGGCGCGGGCATGGCCAAGTTCGGCCGCAGTCTGTGCCACATCCAGCTCGTCGGCGATCATCTGCGAATCCTGTGCCCGCAGGCGCAGCAGGCTGCGGGCGGTCAGCATCCCGGTATAGCGGCCGGCGCTGTCGGTGACCGGCAGGTAGCGCAGGTTGAGCCGGCGCATACGGCCGATGGCGCGGAACAGGAAGGCGGTTTCGGCGATGGCGACAACGTCCTGCGTCATCAGGTCGGCAGCGGTCAGGCGCAATGCCGCTTCCCCGTCGCGGCCGAGCGCGCGCGTGATATCGCGTTCGGTCAGGATGCCCACATGACGATCGAACTGGTCGCGCACCAGCAGGGCGCCATGTGAGGCAGCGCTCATGCGGCGCGCGATCTCCGCCATGGTGGCGTCCGCCGCAATATCGGTAACCGGCTGCTGCATGGCTTCGCTCACCCGACGGCGATAGGGTTCCAGATCGGGCAGGACGGGGGCTGGAGTGATCATGGTTGCCTCATCGCGGCGGCAGCAGCATTTCGAGCGCCCAGCCGGCACGCTCCTGGCGATGGAGCAGATCGCGTTGGCGCTGAATCAGGCGGCGCGCGTCGCCCAGTGTGGCAACGCCGATGCGGCCGAGTGCCGGCAGCATGTGGCGCCAGATGCCTGCGGTGGTCTCGGCATCGCCCAGGGCGGTATGGCGGCCATCGACGACTACCGAGAAATCCTCGGCGATGCGTTCCAGGGTGATATGCGTCGCGCGCGGTTTCAGTCCGGCATAGAGCAGGCCGAGATCCAGTGCGCCGGCCGGCGCATGGAAGGGCAGGCGGTGGCGCGCGGCCTCGTGCCGCAGCAACGCGATGTCGAAGCCGATATTGTGGCCGACCAGAACGCGCCCCTGCCAGAACAGCTGGATGCCGCCCCAGAGCAGGGCCAGCGTCGGCGCCGTCGCCACCACCGCATCATCAATGCCGTGAATCGCCGTTGCCGTCTTCGGGATGCGGATACCGGGATGCAGTAAAAAATCGAGTGCAGGCTGCGGCTCGGCCATGCCGCCCCGATAGGACAGGCCGGCAATCGAGACGATACGGTCACGCGTCACGTCCAGCCCGGTTGTCTCGGTATCCAGCAGCAGGGCGGGCAGCGTGGCGAGCGGTTCGTCATCGGCCAGGGTGATGGCCGGTTGCGGCGGCGCCGGACTGCGCAGCCGCGCCAGGATGCGATTGAATCCGCCGCTCAGCGCCCGCCGCATCCTGCCGCCTCAACCCGTCAGCGCTGCCACCAGCGCATCACGACGGAACCGTTTCAGCATCGAGCTATGTGCCGCCAGCATATGCATGCGCAGATCACCATTGATCACCTCGCGGTCGTTGCGCTTCAGCCGGTCGGCAATCGGCACCAGCTCATGGATCAGCTTTGCCGATTCCGTCACCACCTGTTCCGGGGCGGCCGGCTCGGAGGCACGGGCGAGGGCGAAACGCCGCTCAAAGGCGGCAAGGCTGTCGGCCCAGTCCTGGCGGTGCGGCGGGACATGCTGGCCCAGGATCGCCGGGTAGAAAGCGGCCAGCGAATCGGCCAGCTTGTGCCGGGCCGGTTCCGCACCGGGGCGCAGCCAGCCCTCGATCAGAACCAGCATATCGCCCAGCGTGCTGGCATAAGCCTCCCAGCGGCAACTTTCCTGGGCGTCCCGGAAAGCCGGCTCTGTCAGCAACTTCTCGTAGTCCAGCATGGTCTTGACCCGGCAATAGCCGATGACCGTTTTCTGCGCCAGATAAGAGGCCTCACCGGCGGCGAAGGCCTTCAGCTCTTCGGGTGTCGAAACCGACGGTGGAAAAAAGAACTCGAGTGTGCGGCGCAGCAAAATGCATTTCCCCCTGTGATACGCTGGCATAACTGCCTGCCCAACCTCGCTTACACTTTGGTCTAATGGGCTGTGGCAAGAACCGACTCTTATACTGCACGAAGCTGGCGTGCGGGTCGAATCTGCCGTCAGACGAATAACTAAATCATAAACAAGGGGCAGGAGCGCTTCATGTCAGAATTAACTCCCGAAAAGGCTAAGGCCTACTGGGGCCGGACCTCCGGCCTCATGTGGACGATGCTGGGTATCTGGTTCTTCTTCAGCTTCGTGGTGCATTTCTTCGCACCGCAGCTCAACAAGATCAGCTTCATCGGCTTCCCGCTTGGCTTCTACATGGCCGCGCAGGGCTCGCTGATTGCTTTCGTCGTCTCGCTCTTCTGGTTCGCGTCCAAGCAGAACGCAATCGACGAAGAGTTCGGCGTCGCCGAAGACGAATAGAACAGGGGGGAACGCCATCATGGCAAACAACACACAAACCGGGGGTAAGAGTTTTATCGATAACCTCGGTAAAATTTATGGAATTTACACGGGCGGCTTTGCCGCCTTCGTGATCGTGCTCGCCATCCTTGAACAGATGGGGGTCTCGAACCAGATCATCGGCTATCTGTTCGTGTTCATGACGGTCGGCGTCTACGCGCTGATCGGCGTTCTGTCGCGCACGGCGGAAATGGGCGAGTACTACGTCGCCGGCCGCAAGGTGCCCGCCTTCTACAACGGCATGGCCACCGGCTCCGACTGGATGTCGGCCGCATCGTTCATCGCCATGGCCGGTACGCTGTACCTGTCGGGTTATGACGGCCTCGCCTTTGTGCTGGGCTGGACCGGCGGCTACCTGCTGGTGTCGATCCTGCTGGCGCCATACCTGCGCAAGTTCGGCCAGTACACGGTGCCCGACTTCCTCGGCGCCCGTTACGGCGGCAACGTCGCGCGCTTCGTGGGCGTGATCGTGCTGATCTCTGCCTCGTTCGCGTATGTGACGGCGCAGATCTTCGGTGTCGGCATCATCGCCTCGCGCTTCCTCGGCATCTCGTTCGAGGTTGCGGTGTTCGTCGGTCTGGCCGGTATTCTGGTCTGCTCGATGCTCGGTGGTATGCGCGCGGTCACCTGGACCCAGGTGGCGCAGTACATCATCCTGATCATCGCCTACCTGATCCCGGTCATGATCATGTCGGCCAAGGTCACCGGCGTGCCGATCCCGCAGCTGATGTACGGTCAGGCGCTGGAGAAGATCCTGGCACTGGAGCCGGCCCTCGGCGTGGTCAAGAGCCACACCGCGGCCTTCGCCGATGCCAAGGGCGTGATGAACTTCACCGACGGGTTGAACTTCTTCGCGCTGATCCTCTGCCTCATGGTCGGTACGGCCGCCCTGCCGCACATCCTGATGCGCTACTTCACCACGCCCAGCGTGCGTGATGCGCGCAAGTCGGTGGCGTGGAGCCTGCTGTTCATCTTCCTGCTCTACTTCACCGCGCCGTCCTATGCGGTGTTCGCGAAGCTGGAAGTGTACCAGAACGTGATCGGCCAGCAGATCACCGCTCTGCCGGGCTGGGTGCAGTCGTGGGGGGCGATCGGTCTGGTCGGCGCCTGCGATGCGGCCAATGCGGCGGCACAGTATGCGCTGTGCAAGGGCGTGACGGGCAATGCCGACGGCATCCTGCAACTGAGCGAGTTCCGTATCTCGGCCGACGCCATCGTGCTGGCCACGCCGGAAATCGCCGGTCTGCCGTATGTCATCGCGGGCCTGGTTGCGGCTGGCGGTCTGGCAGCGGCGCTCAGCACGGCCGATGGCCTGCTGCTCGCCATCGCCAACGCGCTCAGCCATGACGTCTACTACCGCATGATCGACCCACATGCCGCGACCAAGCGTCGCCTGATCATCAGCCGCGTGCTGCTGATCGTGGTGGCGATCATCTCGGCCTATGTGGCATCGACCAAGCCGTCGCACATCCTCGCGATGGTGGCCTGGGCCTTCTCGATCGCCGCTTCGGGTCTGTTCCCGGCGCTGGTGATGGGCATCTGGTGGAAGCGGACCAGCAATGCCGGCGCGGTTGCCGGTATGATCGCGGGTTACGGCGTCTGCCTGTACTACCTGATCATGACCCAGTTCTATGGCATGCCGCTGTGGTTCGGGGTCAAGAACATCTCCTGTGGCCTGTTCGGTATCCCGGCGGCCTTCATCGTGACCTATGTCGTCAGCTTGATGACAGCGGCCCCGGCGAAGGAAATGCAGGACTTCATCGACAGCATCCGTGTGCCGAAGGGTGACGTGAAGCTGGCGAATGCCGACGACGCCATCTCGCACTAAGTGCAGTGACGTGTTAGTGACGGCGGGGGCCATTGGCCCCCGCCGTTTTCTTTTGTAGTCTGCACATCCAGTTTTCTTTCCGGATTTTCAATGACCTCACAACCTGACTTTTTCTGGAGTTACCTGCCGTACTGGGCGGTCAGCTATGCGTTTGCACTGATCGGCTGGACCTGCATCGGACGGTTCATGATGACGGCCTTTCTGCCGCCGGATCATCCGAATTACATCTTCCGGTTTTTCCATCTGCTGACCAACTGGGCGGTCTGGATGACCGACTGGATCACGCCACGCTTTGTGAATCTGCGCTTCATCCCGCTGGTAACGGCATTCTGGTGCTTTGCCCTGCGGTACGTGGCGCATTTCCTGTTTGCCGCGAATGGTTTGGCCCCCAGCCTGACACAGGCGGTATCATGAGCCCGCAAACCATTTTCATCGCCATTCTCGGCATCACCCTGCTCAATGGTTTCGTTTCGCCCATCGTGCCGCTGGTCTTCATCATGGCGCCGGTCTGGCTGCCGGAATTCGTTCCTCCGACCCGGATTGTGCTGCTCTACGGCACGTCTCTGATCGTCTCCGTCACCACCCTGATGCTGTCGGCAGTGCCGGCGGGCATTTTCGAGCGTCTGACCGGGCGCGAGGAAACCGACCAGACATCGATGTTCATCTGGCTGGGCGCCGCGATCCTGCTGACCCTGCCCGGACTGGCCTGAGACGGGCGCCGCCATGGCCGAGCCCGACAAGTACAGGGTGCGGACATTGGCGGTACTCTCGATCGGGCGCGGCTGCTTCTTTGCCGCACTGGCGATTTTCTGCGTCATGATCGGCCTGATTGCGGAGCCGCTTCAATCTCTCAAGTCGGGCGCCATCCTGACGATGATTGTCGCCTGCGTGCTGCTGATCAAAGCGGAATGGGTGGTGCGGCATTCCTACAAGCAGACCGAACTGTGGATACTGCTTGATCGCCGTATCGAACTGGCCCCCGAAGTGGCGCAGCGCATCATTACCGTGACGCTGCGAGAGGTTTACCTGCGCTATGCGCTATACACGACGGCGATTGCGGTCGGGTTCTGGCTGCTGGCCCTGCTGTTCTGGCTCGGCGGCGCAAAGGCGAGCTTCAAATAGCGCCAGCTGGTGATGCTTGACCATTCTGCCCAGTGCGGTAGTTGGATGGTCTGCATACCGATCTTAGGGGGAATCATGCGTCTGCTTGTTGTCGGAGCCGGGTCGACCGGTGGCTATTACGGTGGCCGCCTGGCCCAGGCCGGTCGCGATGTCACCTTCCTGGTCAGGCCGGGTCGTGCCGCCCAGTTGCAGAAGGATGGCCTGCAGATCGTCAGCCCGCATGGCGATGTGACGCTGAAACCCGCTCTGCTCACCGCTGACCGGATCGACCAGCACTTCGACGCCATCATCCTGACCGTGAAGGCCTATCAGCTCGACGCCGCGCTGGATGACATGGCGAAGGCTGCCGGCCCCCAGACCATGATTCTGCCGGTGCTGAATGGCATGAAGCATGTCGATGCCATCACGGCCCGTTTCGGCAAGGCAGCTCTGATCGGCGGCCTGTGTCGCATTCCGGCCCAGATGGACGAGCAGGGCCGCGTGATCCAGATGGGCAAGTTCCACGACCTGGCCTATGGCGAGATGGATGGCAGCAGTTCCGCGCGGATTCTGGCGCTGGATGCGGTGCTGAAGGATGCGGGCTTCGATGCCAAGCTGACGCCGCATATCGAGCGCGAGATGTGGGAGAAGTGGACCCTGCTCGCCGCACTCGGCGGCCTGTGCTGCCTGATGCGCGGCACGGTGGGCGAAGTGGCGGCGGCGCCCGGCGGCACCGATTTCGCGCTCGGCCTGATCGATGAGGTTGTGACGACAGTGAAGGCGGTTGGCGTGGCGCCCACGGAGGCCTTTGTCGCCAACACGCGCGAGACCCTGACCAAGGCGGGCTCGGCCCATACCTCGTCGATGTATCGCGATCTGCTGAAGGGCTCGGCGGTGGAGGCTGACCAGATCGTCGGCGATCTGCTGGCGCGGGCGCGCAAGGCCGGGTTGTCGACCCCGCTGCTGTCGCTCGCCTATACGCATCTGGCGGTCTACCAGAACCGGCTGGCCAAATAATCGCAAGGGCAGGGGATGGTGGGCCCGGCAGGACTTGAACCTGCAACCAGACCGTTATGAGCGGCCGGCTCTAACCAGTTGAGCTACAGGCCCACAAACCCCGAGAGACGACATCTTAAGAAAAGGCCCCGGTTTTGAGACCGGGGCCCTGATCTCCGTGCTCCGGATACGGCTCAGGTATCCAGGAACGAACGCAATTTACGCGACCGGCTCGGGTGCTTCAACTTGCGCAGCGCCTTGGCTTCGATCTGGCGGATACGTTCGCGGGTGACCGAGAACTGCTGGCCGACTTCTTCCAGCGTGTGGTCGGTGTTCATGCCGATGCCAAAGCGCATGCGCAGCACGCGCTCCTCGCGCGGCGTCAGCGTCGCCAGCACGCGCGTGGTGGTTTCGCGCAGGTTGGAGTTGATCGCGGCATCCACCGGCAGGACGGCATTCTTGTCCTCGATGAAGTCGCCCAGGTGGCTGTCTTCCTCGTCGCCGATCGGCGTCTCGAGGCTGATCGGCTCCTTGGCGATCTTCAGCACCTTGCGCACCTTCTCCAGCGGCATGCCGAGCTTGGCAGCCAGCTCTTCCGGTGTCGGCTCGCGGCCGATTTCGTGCAGCATCTGGCGCGAGGTGCGCACCAGCTTGTTGATCGTCTCGATCATATGCACCGGGATACGGATGGTGCGGGCCTGGTCGGCGATCGAGCGGGTGATCGCCTGCCGGATCCACCAGGTGGCATAGGTCGAGAACTTGTAGCCGCGGCGATACTCGAACTTATCAACCGCCTTCATCAGGCCGATATTGCCTTCCTGGATCAGATCAAGGAACTGCAGGCCGCGGTTGGTGTATTTCTTGGCGATCGAGATGACGAGGCGCAAGTTGGCCTCCACCATTTCCTTCTTCGCCACGCTGGCTTCGCGCTCGCCTTCGCGCACCTGCTTGTAGATGCGCTTGAATTCCGAGATCGGCAGGCCGAATTCAGTGGCGATGGCGGCAACCTGCTCGCGGATCGGGGTGACGTCCTTGACGGCGGCTTCGCCGAACTTGAGCCAGCCCTTGTGCGACTTCAGCTTGCCGACCTTGGCGAGCCACTTGGGGTCGAGTTCCTGGCCTTCATACTGCTTCAGGAATTCGTCGCGCGGAATCTTGTAGCTCTCGGCGGTGCGCAGCAGGCGGCCTTCCAGCATCATCAGCCGCTTGTTCAGGCCGTACATGTTCTCCACCAGCATTTCGATGCGGGTGTTGTTCAGATGCACGGATTCCATGAGATGAACCATCTCATGCTTCAGCTTGGCGTAGGTCTTGTCCTTCTTGGCATCCATGTCGGCATGCACAAGGGCAGCCTGCAGCCGCTCTTCCTGGGTCTTCTGCAGCTTCTTGTAATGCTTGGCGATGGCATCGAAAGCTTCCAGCACCATCGGCTTGAGCTGGGCTTCCATCGCGGCCAGCGACAGGTTGGCCTCGTCTTCCTCGTCCAGCTCTTCGGGCGTGGTGACCACTTCGCCTTCGATGGCGGGGCCGTCGCTTTTCTTCTTTTCCAGCTTCGGCACGGTGCCGGTTGCCTCGGCCAGAACCTTGGCCGACTTGGCATCCAGCTTCAGATCCAGCTTCACCGGCAGCTTCGGCTCGACCATCTTGGGTTCGGCGCCGTCTTCCTCTTCGCCTTCCATGCCGGCAGCGGCAGCCTCTTCGGCGCCGCCACCCAGCGTGGCTTCGAGATCGACGACGTCGCGCAGCAGGATCTTGCCGTCGACCAGGTCGTCACGCCATTTCACGATGGCCTGAATGGTCAGCGGGCTTTCGCAGATCGCGCCGATCATCTTCTCGCGGCCGGCCTCGATCCGCTTGGCGATGGCGATTTCGCCCTCGCGCGACAGCAGCTCGACCGAACCCATCTCGCGCAGATACATGCGCACCGGATCGTCGGTGCGGTCGACCTCGGCCTTGGCCGGCGCCGTGGCGGCGACTTCGCCGTCGGACTCGACTTCCTGTTCCGCCTCGTCCTTTTCACCGGCGGCGGCGCCACCGGCGTCGTCCTGCTCCTCGGACTCCACGATGGTGATGCCCATTTCGGACAGCATCGCCATGGTGTCTTCGATCTGCTCGGACGAGACATGCTCGGGCGGCAGCACGGCATTGATCTCGTCATAGGTGACGTAGCCGCGCTCCTTGGCTTTCGCCAACATGCGCTTGATCGCCGCCATCGATGCGTCGATCAGCGGTGTGTCAACGGTCTCTTCCTTTTCAGGAGCTTCCGCAGTGTCAGGTGCAGCTGCTTGTTTCGCCATGCCGGTTCCTAACTGGTCCTATCTCTAAAAAACACAAAGCCGTCCGCCCAAAATCTGCCGGGAGGACGGCCTCAATCTGTATCTGATACCGAAACCAGGCTGCGTGCCGAGCCGACCTCTGCCTTGAGGGCGACGAAACGCTGCCATGCCTCGGGGTTGGTATTACTGGCCAATTCGGCCTCTGCCGCCGCCAGTTCCTGTTCCAGTTCCGCCAACCGGTAGCGCTGCACGGCCTGCCACCAACCTCGCTCGACCTTATCCGGCTCGGTATCGGGGCGCGCAAACGGCTCCAAAATCTTGCCGGCCTCGCCAGTTACGAGGTCGAGCGCGGGCCCGAGTCCTCGCTGCCTCAAATGGGCTGCAAAGGCCTCGCCGTCAAGACCCGGATGGCGGGATGCTTCTTCTAGAATCCGGCTCTTAAGGCTGTCAAGCGGCCCCGGGGGAAAGGCGAGGCCGGCAAAAGCCTCGCCATGCTCCTCCAGCAGCCAGGGATGCATCACCACGGCGGCCAGAAGGGCCTTTTCTGTTCTTTCCAGATTGCTGGCCATCGGGCCCTTGTCGCCCTCGGGTGGCCTGTTCCAGGAGCCGGGGCCGGTATAGGCGGGGCGGTTCCCCCCGGGACGATTGGGGGTCCAGGTCCGGGTCGGGGTAAACAGGGTGCGCAGCCGGTTGCGGAAATGGTCGCGATAATGGCCCTGAACCGCCGGATTCTTGATCTGGCGGGCCACCTCGAACAGGGCGGCCTCCAGCGCGGCCCGGCGCTCCGGGGTGTCCAGCGGCCGGCCCTCGGTCTCCTTGCGCCACAGGATGTCGGCCATCGGCAGGGCTGCCGCCAGCACCTCGTCCATGGCCTTGCGGCCCTGGCTGCGCACCAGATCGTCCGGATCCTGGCCACCGGGCAAAATGGCAAAACGGAAGGAATGGCCGGGCTCCAGCAGGGGCAGGGCCCGGTCGGCCGCCCGCATGGCGGCCCGGATGCCGGCATTGTCGCCGTCGAAACACAGGATCGGCTCGGCCGACAGGCGCCAGAGCAGCGCGATCTGCTCCTCGGTGAGTGCGGTGCCCAGCGGGGCCACGGCATGGTCGATGCCGGCCTGGGCCAGCGCGATCACGTCCATATAGCCTTCCACCACGACAACGGTGCCGCTTTCGCGGGCGGCTTCGCGCGCAATCGCGTGGTTGTAGAGATTGCGTCCCTTGTGGAACAGCGGGGTTTCGGGCGAGTTGAGGTATTTCGCCGGTGCATCCGGGTCCATGGCGCGGCCGCCGAAGGCGATCACCCGGCCGCGGCGGTCGCCGATCGGGAACATCACGCGATGACGGAAACGGTCGTAGCTCGGCCCGCCGTCTTCGGGCTTGATCAGCAGACCGGATTCAATCAGCAGCGGCTCGGGGATGCCGCGCGCCAGCAGCGCTTCCTTCAGCGCCGTGCGGCTTTGCGGCGCATAGCCCATGCGGAAGCGCTCGACGGTTTCCTGCTTCAATCCGCGTTTCTGGATATAGGCGCGCGCCTCGTTGCCGACATTGCCCTGCAACTGTGCCTGGAACCACTTGGTGGCCTCTTCCATGGCCTTGCCCAGCGTGGCGACCTGGTCGGCCTTTTCGCGGTCTTCCGGCCGCACGCGCGGTACTTCAAGGCCGGCTTCCATGGCGAGCTGTTCGACAGCTTCGGGGAAAGCCAGGCCGCCGTTGCGCATGGCAAAGCCGATCACGTCGCCATGGGCGCCGCAGCCGAAACAGTGGAAGAAGCCCTTGTCATCGTTGACCGTAAACGACGGCGACTTCTCGTTATGGAACGGGCACAGGCCGGTGAATTCGCGGCCGCGCTTGATCAGCCGTACCGAACGGCCGACCACGCCGGACAGCGGCACCCGGTTGCGGATCTCTTCCAGAAAGGAATCGGGAAACGCCATGCTACTCCCAGGAGGGCATTTGGCCCCGGAAAACTGGCGACTCGGCCGACTCGGGGCCGCTCAGCTTAACTGGCCTTTCAGGATAGCCGCTGCTTTGGCGGTGTCCATCTGGCCGGTGTATTTCGCCTTCAGAACGGCCATCGCCTTGCCCATGTCCTTGATGCCCTGGGCGCCGACCTCGGCAATCGCGGCCTTGGCGGCGGCCTCGATCTCGGCATCCGACATCTGCTTGGGCAGATAGCCCTCGATCACCGCGATTTCTTCCTTTTCCTGGGTCGCCAGATCCTGCCGACCGCCCTGCTCATAGAGCGTGATCGACTCGCGGCGCTGCTTCACCATGGTCTGCAGCAGGGCGAGGATGGCGTCGTCGGGAATGCCGGTGCGGTCGTCGCCGGAGGTGCGGGCGGCGATGTCGCGGTCCTTCAGGGCAGCCAGGATCAGGCGGAGCGTCGCCAGCCGGCGGGCATCCTTGGCCTTCATGGCGTCCTTGAGCGCCTGGTTGAGCGTCTCGCGCAGCATCAGTGGTCCCCCAGCGGTAACGGAATCGGAGCGGTTTTTGAAAGGCGCGCAGCATAGCCTAGACGCCTCGCGGGTGCAAAAGGAATAAATATATGATTTTGCTGGCCTTTTAACCTTTGTGCCGGGCTTGACGGGGGCGGTTGGTTTGGTATGTTCCGGCCTCGGTTGAAGCGGCGCCCGCCGCCGCCGCAATCATCGTGAATAGCTGTGCCGTACCACCGGATGCGCCCGCCTCCGGTGGCTTTTTGCGGCCTGATGCCTGCCCCGCCCGACCGAGTAATGGAGTTCCCCATGGCCGAGACACCGAAATACGCCGCACCGCCCGGGCCGGGCTATACCGGCGTCGTGGTGCTGGCCGATGGCAGCGTGTTCTGGGGTCACGGGTTGGGTGCCGAAGGCGATACCGTGGGCGAGGTCTGCTTCAACACCTCGATGACCGGCTACCAGGAAATCCTCACCGATCCCTCCTATGCCGGCCAGATCATCAGCTTCACCTTTCCCCATATCGGCAATGTCGGCACCAACACCGAAGACATCGAGACCCAGGGCATCGCCGCCCGCGGCCTGATCCTGCGTGCGCCGATCACCAGCCCGTCCAATTTCCGCAGCGCCACGCATTTGAGCGACTGGCTCAAGCTGCGCGCCCTGGTTGGCGTTTCGGGCATCGACACGCGCGCCATGACGCGCCGCATCCGCGATCTCGGCGCGCCGAACGGCGTGCTCGCCCATAACGCGGCCGGCAAGTTCGATCTCGCCGCGCTCCACGCGAAGGCAAAGGCCTGGCCGGGGCTGGAAGGCATGGATCTCGCCGCCGAGGTGAGCTGCCGCCAGACCTATGGCTGGGACGAGACTCGCTGGCAGCTCGGCAAGGGCTACGGCAAGCAGGAAAATCCGAAATTCCACGTCGTTGCCATCGACTACGGCATCAAGCGCAACATCCTGCGCAATCTCGCCGATGTCGGCTGCAAGGTGACCGTCGTGCCGGGCAACGCCACCGCCGAGGATGTGCTGCGCCATAAACCTGATGGCGTGTTCCTGTCCAACGGTCCCGGCGATCCGGCGGCCACCGGCGTCTATGCCGTGCCGACCATCAAGGCGCTGATCGACAGCGGCAAGCCGGTGTTCGGCATCTGCCTTGGCCACCAGATGCTGGCGCTCGCGCTCGGTGGCAAGACCGGCAAGATGGATCGCGGTCATCGCGGCGCCAACCATCCGGTGAAGGACATCGAGACCGGCAAGGTGGAGATCACCAGCCAGAATCACGGCTTCTGCGTGATCGAGGAAAGCCTGCCCAAGAATGTGGTGCGCACCCATGTGTCGCTGTTCGACGGCTCGAATGAAGGCATCAAGCTGACCGACAAGCCGGTCTTCTCGGTGCAGTATCATCCCGAAGCCTCGCCCGGCCCGCAGGACAGCCACTATCTGTTTGAACGCTTCGCGAAATTGATGGAGCAGAAGCGCGGTTGATCTTAACCGCCCGCTCCCTGGTGAATCATGCCCAAACGTACTGACATCAAAAGCATCCTGATCATCGGCGCCGGTCCCATCGTGATCGGTCAGGCCTGCGAGTTCGATTACTCCGGCACGCAGGCCTGCAAGGCACTGCGCGAGGAGGGCTATCGTGTCATCCTGATCAACTCCAACCCGGCCACGATCATGACCGATCCGGGCCTGGCGGATGCCACCTATATCGAGCCGATCACGCCCGAGATCGTCGCCAAGGTGATCGAGAAGGAGCGCCCCGACGCGCTGCTGCCCACCATGGGCGGCCAGACCGCGCTGAACACCGCGATGAAGCTGGACGAGCAGGGCGTGCTGAAGAAATTCGGCGTCCGGCTGATCGGCGCCAGCCGCGAAGCCATCGTGATGGCCGAAGACCGCGAGCAGTTCCGCCAGGCGATGAACCGCCTCAAGCTCGACATGCCGCGCTCGGGCACCGCCCATACGCTGGACGAAGCCCGCGCGCTGCTGCCCACCGTGGGCCTGCCGGCGGTCATCCGTCCGTCATTCACGCTGGCCGGCACCGGCGGCGGTATCGCCTATACGCGCGAGGAATTCGACGAGATCGTGACGCGCGGCCTCGATGCCTCGCCCACCACCGAAGTGCTGATCGATGAATCGGTGCTGGGGTGGAAAGAGTATGAGATGGAGGTTGTCCGCGACCGCAAGGACAACTGCATCATCATCTGCTCGATCGAGAATATCGATCCGATGGGTGTGCATACCGGCGACAGCGTAACCGTCGCACCGGCGCTCACGCTCACCGACAAGGAATACCAGATCATGCGCGACGCCTCGATGGCGGTGCTGCGCGAGATCGGCGTGGAAACCGGCGGCTCGAACGTGCAGTTCGCCGTCAATCCGGCCGACGGCCGCATGGTAGTGATCGAGATGAATCCGCGCGTGTCGCGCTCCTCGGCGCTGGCATCCAAGGCAACCGGCTTCCCGATTGCCAAGGTCGCCGCCAAGCTGGCGATCGGCTACACGCTGGACGAGCTGATGAACGATATCACCGGCGTGACGCCGGCGTCGTTTGAGCCGACGATTGATTACATCGTCACCAAGATGCCGCGCTTCACCTTCGAGAAGTTCCCCGGCACCGACCGCCTGCTGAACACCTCGATGAAGTCGGTGGGTGAGGCGATGTCGATGGGCCGCAGCTTCCAGGAGAGCATCCAGAAGGTGCTGCGCTCGATGGAGACCGGGCTCAACGGCTTCAATGAGGTGGTCATTCCCAATGCCGATGAGCCCGATGGCAAGGAAGCCATCGTCTCTGCGCTGGCCAAGCCGACGCCGGATCGCCTGCTGGTGATCGCGCAGGCTTTCCGTCATGGCCTGAGCATTGCCGAGATCCATGCTGCCTGCAAATACGACCCGTGGTTCCTCGAACAGATCGAGGAACTGGTGCAGACCGAAGAAAAAGTCCGCAAGGACGGCCTGCCCAAGGATGCCGATGGCCTGCAGGCGCTAAAGCGCATGGGCTTCTCGGATGCGCGCCTGGCCGAACTGACCCAGGCCAAGGAAGCCGAGGTTTCGGCCGCGCGCCGCAAGCTGGGCGTTGTGCCGGTGTTCAAGCGGGTGGATACCTGCGCCGCGGAATTCGAAAGCCGCACGCCATATATGTATTCGACCTACGAATTCGGCCCCAATGCCGAATGCGAGGCGCAGGCGCAGGACCGCACCAAGGTGATGATCCTGGGCGGTGGGCCGAACCGCATCGGCCAGGGCATCGAATTCGATTATTGCTGCGTCCATGCCGCCTATGCGCTGAAGGAAGCCGGCTTCGAGACCATCATGGTCAACTGCAATCCGGAAACCGTGTCGACCGATTACGACACTTCGGATCGCCTGTATTTCGAACCGCTGACGGTCGAAGACGTGCTCGAGATCGTGCGCATCGAGATGTCGAAGGGCAAGCTGCTCGGCGTGATCGTGCAGTTCGGTGGCCAGACGCCGCTGAAGCTCGCCGCCGGCCTGGAAGCCGCAAAGGTGCCGATCCTCGGCACGTCGCCCGATGCCATCGATCTGGCCGAGGACCGCGAGCGGTTCCAGCAGCTGCTGCAGCAACTCGGCCTCAAGCAGCCGGTCAACGGCATTGCCCGTTCGGAAGCCGAGGCGCGTGCCGTGGTGGCCCGGATCGGCTATCCCGTGGTGATCCGGCCGTCCTATGTGCTGGGCGGTCGTGCCATGGAAATCGTGCGCAGCAACGCGCAGCTTGAACGCTACATGACCGAAGCCGTGAAGGTGTCCGGCTCATCCCCGGTACTGATCGACAGTTACCTGTCGGATGCCATCGAGGTCGATGTCGACTGCCTGGCCGATGCCGAGACGCAGTTTGTCGCCGGTGTCATGGAGCATATCGAGGAAGCGGGGATTCACTCGGGCGACAGTGCCTGCACCCTGCCGCCCTATAGCCTGGCGCCGGAGATCATCGAGGATATCAAGCGGCAGACCGAGGCGCTTGCCCGCGCGCTCAAGGTCGTTGGCCTGATGAACGTCCAGTATGCCGTCAAGGATGGCGTGGTTTACATCCTCGAGGTCAACCCGCGCGCCTCGCGCACGGTGCCGTTCGTGGCCAAGGCCATCGGCGTGCCGCTGGCCAAGATCGCTTCGCGGGTCATGGCCGGCGAAAAGCTCGCCAGCTTCAACCTGCATGAAAACAAGGTCGATCATATTGCGGTCAAGGAAGCCGTCTTCCCGTTTGCCCGTTTCCCCGGTGTCGACATCATTCTCGGCCCTGAGATGAAGTCGACCGGCGAGGTCATGGGCATCGACCATGACTTCGGCACCGCCTTTGCCAAGGCGCAGCTGGCTGCCGGCACGGTCCTGCCGCTGAAGGGCAGCGTCTTCATTTCGGTCCGCGATGGCGACAAGCCCGGCCTGGTGGATGCCACCCGCCGGCTGGTGGCGATGGGCTTCGAGGTTGTGGCCACTGCCGGCACCGCCCGCTTCTTCGAGGAGCACGGCATTGCCGTAAAGCGTGTCAACAAGGTGATGGAAGGCCGCCCGCATGTTGTTGATGCGATGAAGAATGGCGACATCAACCTGGTGTTCAATACCTCCGAGGGCTCGGCCTCGATCCGCGACAGTTTCGACCTTCGTCGCACCGCCCTGATGAACAAGATTCCGTATTTCACCACCATTGCCGGGGCCAAGGCGGCGGTGCGGGCGATCGAGGCTTTGCGTTCAGGGAGCCTTGCGGTAACCCCCCTCCAGGCTTACTTTTGACGGTCTGACAGGAAGGCAATGATGCAAAAGATTCCGATGACCGCGACCGGTTACCAGCGTCTGGAAGCCGAATTGAAGAACCTGAAGTCGGTCGAACGGCCGTCGGTGATCCGTGCGATCTCGGAAGCGCGCGAGCATGGCGACCTGTCCGAGAATGCCGAATATCATGCCGCCAAGGAGCGTCAGGGCTGGATCGAGACGCGAATCCTCGAAGTTGAGGACAAGCTCAGCCGCGCTGAAGTGATCGATGTTTCCAAGCTGTCGGGCGACAAGGTGAAGTTCGGCGCCACGGTAGTGCTGGCCGACGAAGACACCGACGAGGAAAGCACCTACCAGATCGTTGGCGCCGACGAGGCGGATATCAAGGCCGGACTGCTGTCGATTACGGCACCGCTGGCCCGCGCGCTGGTTGGCAAGTCTGCTGGCGAGAATGTTGAAGTCTCGACGCCAGGCGGCGCCAAGGCTTATGAGATCGTGTCAGTCGCCTTCAAGTAAGGCGACTGAACGAGGGAGTCCGGATGGATCGCGCGACCCTCGACAAGCTTTATAACAATCGCGAGGCTGTTCCCACGCACCCGCGGGATATTGCGCGCTGGACCACAGAAAGCGCGCGCGCGCGGGCCGAACTGCCCTGTCACGCCGATCTTGCCTACGGCCCGCATCCGCGTGAACTCCTTGACCTGTTCACACTTGCCACGCCCGGCGGGCCGCTGCTGGTCTTCATTCATGGCGGTTATTGGCAGGCGATGAGCAAGGGAGAAGCCTCGCTGATCGCCCATGGCTTCGTCTGCGACGGCCTGGCCAATGTCGCGGCCGTCAATTATCCGATCGGCCCCGAGGCGGGGATGGACCAGATCGTGGCTTCGATCCGCCGCGCGTTGCTCTGGCTGTGGCATCATGCGCCGGCCTATGGGTATGACCGCAACCGCATCTATGTCAGCGGGCATTCCGCCGGCGGTCATCTGACATTGATGGCCATGTTGACCGACTGGCCGGCGCTGGACACAGAGGCGCCTGCCGATCTGGTCAAGGGTGGGTTCTCGATCTCCGGGGTCTACGACCTGCGCCCGATCCGCCTGACGTATCTGAACGACAGGCTGGGCATGGACGATGCCGTGGCCGCGCGCAATTCGCCGCTTCTGCTGCTGCCAGCCAGCACGTCCGGCCTGCCGCCGCTCACCTGTGCCGTGGGTGGCGCGGAAACCCCGGCCTTCCTGCAGCAGCAACACGATTTCGTTACTGCATGGAAAGCACGTGGCGGGCAGGTGACCGCCATCACGGCACCGGATAAGCATCACTTCGATATTGTCGACCAGATGGCACAGCCTGGCGCGGTCCTGCAAATCGCCATGGCCGCAATGCTGCGCCGAGGGGGATGATGATGAGCGGATTGAAGCGCGTTCTTCTGGTTGACGACGACAAGACCCTGCAGGGTCTGCTGGCGGAACAGCTGGAAACCACCCGCGAGTTTTCCACGCTATGCGTCAATGATGCGGCGGCAGCGCTGCAGGCGGCGCCGACCGAGCATTTCGACGTGGTTCTGCTGGATGTCGGCCTGCCCGACATGGATGGCCGCGACCTGTGCCGCGAATTGCGGAACCAGGGCCTGCGGGCGCCCGTCATCATGCTGACCGCTGCCGATGGCGAGGCCGATACCATCATGGGCCTGGAGGCCGGTGCCAACGACTATGTCACCAAGCCGTTCAAGCTCGGTGTTCTGATGGCGCGCATCCGCGCCCAGCTGCGCCAGTTCGAGCAGAGCGAGGACGCCGTCTTCACCATCGGGCCCTACAGTTTCCGCCCGGCCGGCAAGCTGCTGCTGGATAACGAGAAGGCCGGCAAGAAGGTGCGGCTGACCGAAAAGGAAACCGCGATCCTGAAATACCTGCTGCGGGCTGGCACCAAGCCGGTGCAGCGCGAAACCCTGCTGGCGGAAGTCTGGGGCTACAATGCCGGAGTTTCCACCCATACGCTGGAGACGCATATTTATCGCCTGCGCCAGAAGATCGAACGTGATCCCAGCACCGCCAGGCTGCTGATCACCGACCCGGGTGGCTACCGCCTGCAACCCTGATTGCGGCAATACAGCTGATATCCATACGGTGACTACTGGCCGCTGAATTTTGGCGGGCGCTTCTCCGCCATGGCCGCCCGGCCTTCCTGGAAGTCGGCGGTGCGGAAGCTGCCGGCGGCGCGGTCGCGGGCAGCCCGTTCGTCAAACAGGCCGGCGGCGACTTCGTTCAGGCTTTGCTTCATGCCACGCACGGCCTGCGGTGCCAGTGCCGAGAACGTGGCGGCCAGGGCCTGGGCCCGTTCGGATAGGGCATCCGGTTCCACCAGCCAATCAAGAAAGCCGGTACGCAGCATCTCGGCATCGTCGAAGGTTTCGGTGGCGAGGAACAGCCGCTTGGCCGGGCCCAGGCCCAGCCGGGTGACGGCGCGTTTCAGACCATGCGGGTGGTACTGAATGCCAAGCTTGGCTGGCGGGATGAAGCAGCGGATGCCGCGTGCGCCGATCCGGAAATCGCAGGCCAGCGCCAGATCGGTGCCACCGCCATATACGCCGCCCTGCAGCACGCACAGCGTCGGGAAGGGCAGGTTTTCCAGCCGGTCGGAAACACGCTCCAGGGGGTTGTCGCGCCAGTCATGGCCACTGACGGCACCGAAATCGACCCCGGCGCAGAAGCTTTTGCCCTGGGCACAGAGCAGAAGTGTGCGGATATCGGACCGCCCGGCCAGCCCGATCAGGGCCGCGTCCAGGGCCTCAAGGTCAGCGATTTCAAGGGCATTGTGCTTTTCCGGCCGGCAAAATGTGATGGTCGCCAAAGAACCTTGGATTTCGGCAAGAAATACTTGAGACATCCCTCGGTCCGCCCTTAATCTTCTCCATGACAGATTTCCGCACAGACCTAGCCAGCCGGCAAGGCTCAGTCGGCACAGAAGGCACTCCATCCCTCGACGCTGACGGGAAAAAGGAGGCCACGGTGGGGGTTGAAGATTTTTACGTCCGCTTCTGGGGCGTGCGCGGCAGCATAGCCGTCGGCTCGCCGGAAGTGATGCGCTATGGCGGCAACACTTCGGCAATCGAGGTGCGCTGTGGCTCGCATCTGCTGATCTTCGATACCGGCACCGGCGTGCGGGCGCTCGGCATCGCTTTGAGCGATCAGAAGCAGCCGATCGATGCGGACGTGTTCTTCACCCATACCCATTACGACCATGTCTGCGGCCTGCCGCATTTCTGCCCGGCCTTCGATCCGCGCAATACACTGCGCATCCATGCCGGCCATGTTACCGATAACGGCGGCATCAAGGGCGTGCTGAAGCAGATGATGTGCTCGCCGCTATTCCCGGTGCCGCTGGAAATTTTCCAGGCCAATCTGAGCTTCCATGATTTCGAGCAGGGTGCCGTGCTGCATCCGCATCCGGGGGTCACCGTGCGCACCGGACCGCTGAGTCACCCCGATCTCGCCACCGGTTACCGCGTCGAATTCCAGGGCAAGTCGATCTGCTACCTGACTGATACCGAGCACCCGGCGGAAGGCCATGACGAGAATATCCTCAAGCTGATCGATGGCGCCGATATCGTGATCTACGACTCGATGTACACCGATGAGGAATATGTCTGCCGCAAGGGCTGGGGCCATTCCACCTGGCAGGCCGGCGCGCAACTGTGCGATGCCGCCGGAGTGAAGACTTTTGTAGTCTTCCATCACGACCCCGAGCACGATGACGCCTTCATGGACAAGGTTGCGTCCGACGTCGAGAAAGCGCGCCCGGGCTCTGTCGTGGCCCGTGAGGGCCTGGTCCTGCGGCCGTAATGTCCGGGATCAAACACTGGCGGCGGCTCCGCATGGGGCTGCAGACGCTGCTGGGTCCGGTCTTTGGCCTGCGCCGGCAGGGCTTTTTCATTCCCTACCGTTATGCCGACAGTGTCGACGCCACACAGCCGGTCTACGCGTCGCTGGCGGAGCGGTTTGCCGCGGCCGAGCCGGTTTTCCTCGATCTGCTGCGCGGTGCCGACGACTATGCCGAGGCACTGCAGGCCATTGCCGGGGAGCAGGGCGTCGCGCCTGCGCCGAAATTCGAGCAGAGCTGGTTTCCCACCCTGGATGCCGTGGTGGCCTATACGCTGGTGCGGCAATACGGGCCGCGGCGCATTGTCGAGATCGGTTCGGGGCATTCCACCCGTTTTCTGGCCCGTGCCGCGAAAGATGCGGGCCTGCCGACCGAGATCACCGCGATCGATCCGCAGCCGCGCGCAGCCCTCACCGGCCTGCCGGTAACCTTCCACCCGGCCATCGTGCAGACCGCCGATCCGGCGATCTTCAAGGCACTGCAGCCGGGCGATATCCTGTTCATCGATTCCAGCCATATCCTGATGCCGGGCACCGATGTGGACTGGCTGTTCAATCGCGTATTACCAGCCCTGCCGCATGGTGTGCTGGTGCATATCCACGACATCTTCCTGCCGGATGACTACCCGCAGGATTGGGCCTGGCGCGGGTATAACGAGCAGCAGGCGATCGGGCCGTTGCTGGCGGGCGGTTTTACGCCATTATTTTCCAGCCACTATGCGCTGACGCGACTGGCGCGTGCAGTCAGCACCAGCATCATCGGCCGCCTGCCGCATGTGGCCGAAGCAAAACCGGCCAGCCTGTGGCTGGTGAAACCGAGCTGACGCTCGCCCTAGCGATAGGGATCGGCCGCGTCACGCAGGCCGTCGCCGAAGAAGTTGAAGGCCAGCACCACCACGATCACCGGGATCGCCGGTGCCATCAGCCAGGGATACAGCGCCACCACGTTGATATTCTGCGCCTCGTTCAGCAGCACGCCCCAGGATGTGATCGGCGGGCGCAGGCCCAGTCCCAGGAAGGACAGCGCGGTTTCGCCCAGGATCATGGACGGGATCGACAGCGTGGCCGAAGCGATCAGATGGCTCATGAAGCTGGGCAGCAGATGCCGGCCGATGATGCGGCTGGGCGAGGCGCCCATCAGCTGCGCGGCGGTGGCAAAATCCTCCTCGCGCAGCGCCAGCAGTTTGGAGCGCACGGCGCGGGCAAGGCCGGGCCAGTCGAGCAGGCCGAGAATGATGGTGATGCCGAAATAGACCAGGATCGGCGACCAGGTGACCGGCAGGGCGGCCGAGAGCGCCATCCATAGCGGCAGTTCCGGCAGGCTGCGGATCAGTTCGATCATGCGCTGGATCAGGCTGTCGATCCAGCCGCCGTAATAGCCCGATATGCCGCCCAGCACGATGCCGATGATAAAGCTGATGGCAATGCCGATCAGTCCGACCGTCAGCGAGATACGGGTGCCGAAAACAATGCGCGAGAAGATGTCGCGCCCGAGGCGGTCGGTTCCGAGCAGATAGAAGTCGCCGCCTTCGGCCGGGCAGACCAGATGGAAGCGCATCGGAATCAGGTTCATGTATTCATATTCGTCGCCCTGACAGAAGAAGCGCAGCTTCTGCACCTTGCTCAGGTCGGGCGCGTATTCGCGTTTCAGAGTTTCCGTGTTCATGCGGAAGCGCAGGCCATAGACAAACGGGCCGACGAACTGGCCGTCGTGGAACAGGTGAATCTCATGCGGCGGGGCATAGATGCCGCGTGGATTGCGGGTCTGCAGATTGTAGGGCGCGATGAATTCCGAAAACAGCGTGGAGGCGTAGATCAGCAGCAGGATGATGCCGCTCCACAGCCCGAGGCGGTGGCGCCGGAATTTCCACCACATCATCCGCCACTGCGAGGCGCGATAATACTGTTCCTGCCCGGGTGTCAGGGCTTCGATCGAATAGGGATCGAACGGAGCAGGGTTGACCCAATGCTCGGCTTCAGAGCCGGTTTTGGCCGGCTTTATCGGTTGATCGTCGCGCATCTATTTGGCCTGGCCGCCGGTCAGGCGGATACGTGGATCCAGCAGTGCCAGCAGAATGTCGGAGATCAGCATGCCGACCACGGTCAGCAGAGCGAGGAACATCAGGAATGAGCCGGCCAGATACTGGTCCAGCGACTGCAACGCGCCCAGCAGCATCGGGCCCGCCGTCGGCAGGCTCATCACCACCGACACGATCACCGAGCCGGAAACCACCGAGGGCAGCAGATTGCCGATATCGGCGATGAAGGGATTGAGCGCCATGCGGATCGGATATTTGATCAGCAGCCGCAGCGGCGGCAGCCCCTTGGCGCGTGCCGTGGTCACATATTGCTTCTGCAGCTCGTCCAGCAGGTTGGCGCGCAGGCGACGGATCATCGATGCGGTGCCCGACGTACCGATCACGACGACCGGCACAATCATGTGGATGATCAGCGACTGTATTTTTTCCCAGCTCCAGGGCGCGTCGATCAGTTCCGGGTCGACCAGGCCGCCGATGCTGACCCCGAACCAGACATTGGCGTAATACAGCATCACCAGCGCCAGCAGGAAATTCGGCGTTGCCAGGCCGATATAGCCGAACAGCGTGAAACCGTAGTCGCCCCAGGAATACTGGCGGGTCGCCGAATAGATACCGATCGGGAAGGCAACGATGTAGATGAACAGGATGGTGAAGAAGTTGATCACCGCCGTCATCAGCAGGCGGTCGCCGATCAATTCGCCGACCGGACGGTTGTATTCGAATGACCAGCCCCAATCGCCCTGCAGCAGGCCGGAGAAGCCGTTCGGGCCGGGAATGAAGCCCATCCAGATCCCATATTGCTCGAAGATCGTGCGGTCCAGCGCGTACTGGCTACGCAGGAACTCCGCACGCTCCATCGCATTGGTCTCGCCCTGCGCGCGCAACTCGGCGATCTGGTTGGTCAGGTAATCGCCGGGCGGCAGCTTGATGATCAGGAAGATCAACAGGCTGATGATCAGCAGTGTCGGGATCATCAGCAGTGTGCGACGCGCGAGGTAAGTCAGCATGTTTTTGTGCGCTTACTGGCCAAACCAGAAGGTCTCTGGGCGGTACAGGCCGACAAAAGCGCCCGGGTCCCAGTTGAAAACGCCTTCCTTGGGGATGTTGTGCAGCTTCTTGTTCGCCACGATCGGCTGGAACACGCCGGTCACCACGCCAATCGTGAAGGTTTGCTCGGCATGGATAGACAGCATACGATGCCAGATACGGGCCCGCTCGGCGCGATCGCCGGTATCCAGCCAGGCCTGATAGAGATCGAACAACTCCTGCACCAGCGGCATATCGATCGGCTCGCCCGATTTCTGCCCGGTCTCGAACCACTGGCCCCATTTCGGCCACTGCAGGCCATATTGCGAGGTCGGCGCCAGTTCGTTCGGCTTCATGTCGGCCGTCGGCAGGCCGTTTTCCATGCCGGCCCAGACGGACATCATCGCCTCGCCCGAGAAAATGCGGTTGCGCACCACATCACGCTGGCTCGGCTTGGCAAACAGCTTGATGCCGATCTTGGCCCAGTTTTCACCGATCAGCTCCAGCACATCGGTCTGCTCGGTATCTTCACCGGCGGTCTCGACAATGATTTCGGCTGGGCGGCCATCGGGCAGCAGGCGGATGCCGCTGCCGTCGCGCCGGGTCAGGCCGATCTGGTCGAGCAGGCGGTTGGCCGTGGCGACATCCAGCTGGGCATTGGTGTCCTTGTACTCCGGTTTGAACAGCGGACTGTCCGGCATCACCGTGTTGTTCGATTCGATCGCCAGACCGAAGAACAGCGACTCGTTGATGGCCTGCCGGTCGATGCCCAGCGACAGCGCGTGGCGGAAGCGCGCATCGCGCATCAGCTTGCGCCAGGTTTCGTCGTTGCTGTTCAGGTTCGGGTATAGTGCAATATGCGAACCTTTTGCGGTGCGCCAGAGCAGGGTCTTGTAGCCGGCGCGCTTCTCGTTTTCCTTCAGGAAGGTGAAGTTGCTGAAGTTGATGTTGCGGAACTGCAGATCGGCCTCGCCTGCGCCGGCCTTGGCCGGGATCAGCTTGCCATCCGCTTGTGTAAAGATGATGCGGTCGAGATAGGGCAACTGACGGCCATTGCTGTCGATGCGGTGGAAATAGGGATTGCGGGCGGCAACGAAGCGCACTGCCGGCGGCTTGGTGGTCATCGTCCAGGGATCAAGGCCGGGAAGGTCGGGGTTATCGCCCTCGACCATATTGTCCAGCCTGCCGTGCAGGGCAGCCCAGTTCGGGCGTTTGTCGGCGGCGGCGAGTGCCGCCAGCTTCTGCGGATCGGCGTAGCGGACATGGAACTGTTTCAGATAGTGCGCCGGCCGGTAGAGGTTGAAGGCCGAGGTGCCGGCAATGCGCGGCAGGAAAGCCGGGTTCCGCTTGGACCAGCTGAAGCGCACCGTGGTTGCATCGATGATTTCAACCTTGGGCTTTTCGCCGTCAACCAGCAGATCCTGCATCGGGCCCGCCGGGCTGAGGTCCCTGTTGTTGGCGACGTCTTCCCAGTAATAGCGGAAATCTTCGGTGGTGAAGGGATGGCCGTCTGACCAGCGATGGCCCTTGCGCAGGTAGAAGGTGAAGACGCGTTCGTCCTGAATCTCGAATTTTTCCAGCAGGTCCGGAACGTATTCGTATTTCTCGTTATAGGTGATCAGCCGGGTATAGCCGATCACGTTCAGCAAACGGGTTTCGCGGGCACGACTGATCATGCTGCGCAGGTCGCCACCCGGCTTGCCGGCTTCCTGCGGCGCTTTCAGTGTAACGATCAGCGGTTGTTCGGGGATTCGCTGCGCAATCGGCGGCATTTTGCCGGCGCTGACTTCCGCAGCCAGCATCGGAGTTTCCTGCAGGTCCGGCATCTGTGCCTGCGCCGCGGTGTAGGAGAGGGCGAGGGCAAGAAGCCCGGCGCCAAGGCTGGATATCGTCTTCATGCTACAAGATCCCGGAAATCGGCGCTGGCGTCAGCGCGAACGAAATGGCCCTGGCCGACATCGACCATGCGTGGATGTGTTGTGCTGTCGATGGTGAAGGGGCGTGGCCAGTCGGCCGGCCTGGACGCCTTGCCCTCCATCAGCAGATGCAGGTCGAGACGGCTGTTCGGATCTGGCTTGGGCACGGCGGCCAGCAGCGCCTTGGTGTAGGGATGCACCGGATTGTTGAACAGCTGTTCGCGCGGCGCCAGTTCCACCAGGCGGCCGGCGCACATCACGGCGATACGGTCGGCGATATAGTCGACCACAGCCAGGTTATGCGAGATGAACAGGTAGGTCAGGCCGAGTTCGGCCTTGAGATCCTTCAGCAGGTTCAGGATCTGCGCCTGGATCGAGACGTCGAGTGCCGAGACCGGCTCATCGCAGATCAGCAGTTCAGGCTGCAGGGCGAGGGCGCGGGCAATGCCGATACGCTGGCGCTGTCCGCCGGAGAAGGAATGCGGATAGCGGCGCAGGAAGCGCGGATCGAGACCGACCAGCGACATCAGCTCCTTGACGCGCTGGAAGCGCTCTTCCTCGTCACCGATCTTGTGGATGACCAGCGGTTCGGAAACGATATCGAACACCGTCATGCGCGGATTGAGCGAGGAAAACGGATCCTGGAAGATGAACTGTACCTGGCGGCGGTAATTGAACAGCGCCTGGTCTTCCAGCTGCAGCACATCCGCGCCATTGAAACGGATGTTGCCGCTGTCGGGCTTGATCGCCCGCAGGATCAGTTTGCTGGCGGTTGTCTTGCCGCAGCCGGACTCGCCGACCAGACCCAGGCATTCACCGCGCTGCACCGTGAAGCTGATGTCATCCACGGCCAGCGCAGTTGCGGCAGGTCCGGGCCGGAACAGGCCACCCTTGCGCAAGGTGAAGCTTTTGCTGACATGCTCGACTTCCAGCAGGGGTTCGCCGCGCTTGCCCGTATCTGCCGGTTTGCCGCTACGCAGCAGGGTGCCGACTTCGCCCTTGATCTCGCGCAGGGGCACCAGCCGTTCGCCCGGCTTCATGTTGAAGCGCGGCACGGCATTGAGCAGGGCTTTCAGATAGGGATGCTGCGGGTTGCCGAAGATATCCTGCAGGCCACCGCGCTCCATGGCCTGGCCGTGATACATCACCACGATCTCATCGGCCATGTTGGCCACCACGCCAAGATCGTGCGTGATCATCAGCACGGCCATGCCGAGTTCAGACTGCAGGTCTTTCAGGAGTTTGAGAATCTGCGCCTGAATGGTCACATCCAGCGCCGTGGTCGGTTCGTCGGCGACCAGCAGGGCGGGGCGGCAGACAAGTGCCATGGCGATCATGGCGCGCTGGCGCAGACCGCCCGACAGCTCAAAGGCGTAAGTGCGCAAGGCGCGCTGCGGGTCGGGGAAGCCGACCAGCCGCAGCATATCTGTCGTCAGCTCGCGCGCTTCGCTTTCGCCGGCCTTGCGATGCAGCCGCAGGGCTTCGGTGATCTGGTCGCCGATGGTATGGAGCGGACTCAGCGAGGTCATCGGTTCCTGGAAAATGATCGAGATGCGACCGCCCTGCAGTTGCCGCATGGCGCTTCCGCCGCGCGGCAGCTCAGCGATATTGGTGGTCTGGCCCGGCAGCTGCGGGTCGTGGAACAGGATTTCACCGCCGGCGATGCGGGCCATGCGCGGCAGGATGCCCATGATCGCCTGGCTGACCACGGATTTCCCCGAGCCCGACTCACCGACCAGCGCGACCGTGCCGCCCTGGGGAATGTTGAAGCTGATACCGTTGACGGCGCGGACAACACCCTCCGGCAGGTCGAACTGGACCTGCAGATTCTTGACCTCAAGCACGTTGCGGTTCAGCTCCGGATTGCTCACGGCTGGTATCCCCGGTGGCTCTCATTCACGCTGTACAGGCGCGTGGCATTCAGGCGGGAGGCTTCACTGACAGCAATGCCATTGCGCTCGGCCGCGGCGAAGGCCTGCTCGACCAAGGATGGAAAACCAATCAAATCGCTATCGGCCCGCAAAGTTCCCCCATCTGCCTCGATCGTTAACTGCAGCCAGCCCTCGCTGCGGTCGTGACGGGTGGAATAATAGCGCAGATTGACGGCCCTGATCCCCGACCATCGCAACGCCAAAGCCCCACCCCATCCCCATCGGCCCAGCCCGGGGCGGTCAAACCACAGGCTGCGCCGGACCACCCCGGACGCGTCGAGTTCGATCTCGATCTGCTGACGCCATAACGTGACGGCGCCAAGCCAGGCGAGCAACAGGCTCAACCCGACCAGCAGTCCAAAAATGACAGATTGGAGGGCGGTGAACAACACTAGTCCCAGACAGATGGCGAGGCCGACAGCCGCCCGCAGGTAGTCCGGCCAGAGACGGGCGAGGGGGTAATACAGCCGCGTCATGACGTCGGCGTGACAGCCGGTGGAACAGCCGGCGGTGAACCGATCTGCAGGGCGGCAGCCGGGTCGAGCCACCGCACTGCGGCATGCCGCGTTGTCGTCGCCAGGAAGACATCCGTGAAGTGCCAGATGGTCTCGTCATGGCGCAGGTGGTGGGTCAGCAGGCCAACAGGCTGCAGTTGCTGTTCGCCCAGTCGCATGGCGCGCAAAAGCGCGCTGGCAGCGGTCAGACTGCGCATGGCGGCACCGGAGTTATCAGTGCCGTGCCAGTCGATCGGGTCCACATGGGTGTTGAGCCAGGCCAGGCCGGGCGCAGCCCAGTAGGTTTTACGCGGCGTGAATCCGGAAGCGGCCGTGTAGCCCAGACGGGGCATTTCAGGCAGGCAGTCGGCGGCCAGCCGGTTCCAGGGTGGCACGAAGATCGGCTGAAACTGCCGGCCAAAATGCTGCCGCATCAGAGCCTGCCCGGCCTGCAGGTCGGACAGGCGGTCAGCCAGGGGGCGGCTGGCGGGAAATTCGCATTTCTTTTCGGTCAAACTGGCGTGATTGCGATGGGCATAGCCATGCTGCAGCGCAGCAATTCCATCGTGGCCCGCCAGCCGGCCAGCAAGGCTCTCCTGCAGCTGCGCCGGGATGATCGCAAGCGCCAGGGGAGCTTCACGGGTGGCTTGCAGTTCCAGTAGCCGGTCGAGCGCCGGCGAGGCTGCTACGGCATCGTCATCACGCCACCAGAAATAAGCCGTGCGGCCCTGGGCCGCCCAGAGATCGAGTTCGGCGGTCAGGCCCTGCCAGGCAGCGGCGGTCATGGCCGGGCCTCCACCAGTTCACGCACCCGCCGGGCGGTATCCTCGGCCCCGTCCAGCCGAATGGCGCGTGGATCGGGCCTGGGCGCGGTCAGCGCCCGGTCGATGGCCCGGGCCAGGGTTTCGGGATTGGTGTCCTGCTCCGACAGGATCTGCAGCAGGCCGCGTTGCGCCAGCAGCTCGGCGCGCAGCGTCTGCTCGGTTTCGCGGCCACCGGCAAAAGGCACCACCACGGCACGCGCTCCGCTGCCCAGGGTTTCCATCACGGTGTTGTAGCCGGCCTTGCTGATCGACAGCAGGCAGTGACGCAGCATGCCCGGAAAATCTGGCCGCACGGGCTCGATGATCACATCGGGTCCTGCTCGCTGCTGGAGTGCGGCAATGGCACCCGCATCCTCCTGCGGGCTGACCAGCAGGCGCCAGGGTGCGGCATGGGCCAGCGACAACGGCCGTGCTGCCAGCGCGGCATCAAACAATGCCATACCCACTGCGCCGCCACCGGCCGAGACCAGCACCTCCCCGGCGCCGGCGTCGGTTGCGGCGACGGCATGCCGTTCGGCGATGTAGCCGGTGTAGTACAGCTTGTCGCGAATCTGGCTGGCCAGCGGGAAGGTCTGCTCGAATGGCACGATGGCCGGATCGCCATGTACCAGCACGCCATCATAATAGGTTTGCAGCCATGACAGGGTGTCGAGATCATGCTGCGGCTTGCTGCGGTCGACCAGGATATCGCGCACGGAGCAGAAAATCAGGGGGCGCCGCGGCTGCCGGTGCAGTTTGTCCAGTAAGGGCAGCAACTCGAACCGCATCTGCCGGCGACCGAAGGGAAACAGCTCGGTCAGGATGGCATCAGGACTGAATGCCGTCACCGTAGCCTGCAGCTTGTTGCTCCGCATCGCTTTCCAGGCGTCAGTGATTTCGCTGTCGGTTTCATCCAGCAGAATCTTGAATGTGGCATCCTTGGCGCGTGCAGGCGGCAGTTGGACGAAATCGATGCCATCCAGGCCATGCAGGGTGGGGTCGGGCAGGCCACCCGAAACCAGCATGGTCGTGCAGCCGCCGCGTCGCATCGCACGGGCGATTGTCGCCACGCGATGCAGATGCCCGACGCCGAGCAGGTGCTGCACATAGATCAGGACGCGCGGCGCGGCCATCGTCACTCCAGCGGAACATTGGCGGCGGCCAGAACGGGCCGCCCATCCTCCGTTATGCTAAATTCCTGCAGGCAGCGCCAGTCGAGCCTGACGGGCGGCTTGCCCAGCATCGGCCAGTCGAAGGCGAGCGCCAGGATCGCGCGGATCACGCCCTTGTGGGTGACGGCGCCGGCATTGCCCGGCAGATTGCGCAGCCAGGGCAGCAGGCGTTGCTGGACTTGGCGCGGGCTTTCGCCGCCGGGTGGCTGCAGATCGAGGCCAAGAGCTTCATAGGCGGCAAAGGCAGCGCCATATTTGGCATGAAGTTCTTCCAGCGTGCTGCCTTCATACGCGCCCCAGTTCATTTCGATCAGGGCCGGTTCGGCGGTGGCCTGCAATCCCAGCAGAGCAGCGGTTTCCTGCGTCCGGCGCAGTGGGCTGGCATACCAGGTCCAGCCCCGATAGGCGGCCGGAATGCGCCGGCCGCCGAACTGCTGCCGGCCAGCCTCGGACAGCGCTGTATCGGTGCGGCCCTGCAGGCGTTTTTCGGCATTCCAGTCGGTTGGCCCGTGGCGCAGCAGCACGATATGGCGGGTCATGCCGGCAGCCCCAGTTGTGTGAACAGGGTTTGCAGCCGTTTCTGTGCCGCACTCATCGACAGGTCACGGGCGACACGCAGCGGTGCGGCAGCCGCCATGCGCAGTCGCAGGGCCGGATCGGTGAGCAGGTTGCGCAGCGCGGTTGCCAGCGTTTGCGGCTGGTCATCGGCTGTCAGCCAGCCGGTTTTGCCATGTGCCACGATATCAGGCACGCCGCGCGTATCCACCGACAGCACGGGCAGGCCGGCGGCCTGCGCTTCCAGCAATGCCATGCCATAGGCTTCGTTCACGGCAGGCCAGACATACAAATCGCTGGCCGCATAAAATGCCGCAAGGCTGTCTGCATCAAGCTGACCGGTCAGTGTTATCCGGTTGCCCAGGGGCGCAAAGGCGGTCTGCACGGCCTGGTGTTCGGGGCCATCGCCGACCAGCACCGCATGCCAGTCCGCCTCCGCCACCAGCGGCAGGGTTTCGGCCAGGCGCTGGAACGACGCCAGCTTGTCGCCGCTGCGCATCATGCCGACAGCCAGCAGCCATGGACGATCCGGCGGTAAGCCAAACTGCGCGCCCAAGGCGTTGCGATGCTGCTGGCGCCGCGTGGCTGCGGCCGTGAATGGCGCCGGATCGATGAAAGGAGCGAAATACTGCACCCGCGTGCCGGCGCAGGCGATCAGCGGCGGCAGGTCGTATCGCGTGATGGCCAGCAGGGCATCGGCGGCTGACAGCGCCTGCATGGCCTGGGCATAGCCTTTTGCCCAGGCGCCCTCCCGGCGCCGCGGCGAGTCCGAGGCCTCGGCAATCACATAGGGCAGGCCGAAGCGCTGCTTCAGGGCCGGGCCGATGTAATCGGCGGCCTTGTGATAGACATGGTAGGTAAACAGCAGATCGGGTTTGCGGCGTATATCCTGCAGCCAGCTGCGGCTCAGGCTGTCGACTGTGGTGGCGGCGGCATTGGCTGTGGCGGCTTCGTGTGCCGTATCGCCGTCGCGATTGAAACTGCGCAGATCGGAGAGCAGCTCGATATCATGGCCCATGCCACGTAGGGCAGCCATGAAGAGCCGGGCGACGCGACGATCGCCAGATGGCGCCGGATGATCGGGCGGCTTGAGCGGTGCATAGAAGCCGATCCGCATCGCCGCGCTCCGGTTCAGGCCGCCAGGCCGAAACGCCGGGCCAGCTCGGCGATGCCGTTGCCCATGCCGAAGGTCTGTCGGACCCGGCTTGCGGCGGCAGCGCCCAGCCGATGGCGCAGAGCCGGGTCGACGATCAGGTGATTCAGCGCGACCATCAGTTCGCCAATATCCTCGCTCGGCACCAGCAGGCCGGTCTCGCCATCGTTGATCAATTCCGGGATCGCGGAAATGGTTGTGGCGACGCAGGGCAGTGCCTGGCTCTGGGCTTCCATCAGCACATTGGGCAGGCCATCCATGTCGCCGTCCCGATCGCGGCGACTGGCCAGTGCAAAGATATCCGCATCGCGATAGGCGGCAATCACATCATCCTGTGCCGCCGCGCCGCGCCAGGTGATGCAGTCGGCAATACCGAGCTGCGCCGCCTGCGTCTTCAGCGTTTTCAGCAACGGGCCGCCGCCGATATGGGTGAAATGCCAGTACAGGTCCGTCGGCAGCCGGGCCAGCGCCTGCAGCAGCAGGTCGTAGCCCTTCTTTTCCACGGCACGGCCAACCGAGAGCAGCCGCACCGGATCCTGGGCGTCGCGGCCATCGCGGCGCGGTCGCCAGGCCGGTGCATCGGGAAAGCGGCTGAAATCCAGGCCATGATAGACCAGCGACACGCGCTCGGGATTGCTCAGCGCCGACAGATGCGTGTGGTTATGCGCCGTGCAGGTGACGGCCCACTGGCAGTCGGCCAGTTTCTCGCGCTTCTCCCAGTCCGGTGTGATCCAGATATCCCGCGCATGGGCCGATGCCGTCCACGGGCATTGCAGAATCTGCGCTGCATAGCGCGCCACCGAGCCCGGTGTGTGGATGAAATGGGCATGCAGATGGCGATAGCGTTCCGGCAGTTCGGCAGCCAGCACCATGGCCTGGCCGAAACGCCGGAGGCGATTGCGGGTACGGTCGCGGCTGAAATCCTGCCACCAGAGCCGGAATGCGGCGCGATAGCCGGGCAGGCGGCGCGCGCGCCACCAGCTGCGCAGCACGCGCAACGGTTCCTGATGCAGATATTCCGGCAGGTATAGCAGCGGCGCCTTGATCTGATCGTGCAGGGCATGGCGCTTCGTGTCGGTGGGGTGGCGCAACGATACGATCAGGATATCGAGCCCGCGCGCTTCAAGCGCCGCGATCTCCTGGGCGATGAAGGTTTCCGACAGGCGTGGATAGCCTTTCAGAACAAAGGCGACAGACGGCGGTGCGGACACGGACATACGCGGAAACGGCGGGCGGATCAGCCCCGCAATTCGACCACGTTGCCGGACAATTCGGCACGCGGCCGGAGCCACGGCTGCACCAGGCGGTCGACGTTATCCAGGCCTTCAAGCAGGCCGGGAATCACGATCTGCGAGGGCAGCGGCTGGCGCGGCAGGTTGCGGAGCGCATTTGCCATCACGGCCGGATCATACTGGCCGTCATCTTCCAGCATGCGGATCAGGCCCAGTTCCTGGGCGCGGCTGGCGCGGATGAACTGCTCCATGCGCGGGCGCTTGCGCGGCACGATGATGGCACGTTTGTCCAGCGACAGGATTTCGCAGAAGGTATTGTAGCCGCCCATGGCGAGCACACCGACGGCATTGCGCACCAGATGCTCCATATGCGCGTCGAAGGTGATGGCTTCCACGCGCGGTAGGCGGGCTACCCGGGCCAGGAAATCGGCGCGGCGGTCTTTCTGCATGAAGGGGCCCAGCACGATCAGTGCCGGATAGGGCAGCATCTCGGTGCTTTCATAGGCTCGCAGCACCCAGTCGATCAGGCCTTCGCCATCGCCGCCGCCGCCCGGCGTCACCAGCAGGAACGGCCGCTGGGTGATTTCGGGCAACTGGTGCTCCGGCGGAGACTCGTTAGAGGTGCGCGGCAGGTAACCGGTATAGACCACCTTGCGGCGGACCTTTTCGGGCAGGGTGATGCCCTCCAGCGGATCGCAGAATTGCGGCAGGCCATAGACCCAAATCTGGTCGAACAGATTCTTGAGCGCCGGCATGACGTTCTTGCGTTCCCATTCCGGCTTAAGCGCGCTGGGCTCGTCCATCACATCGCGCAGGCCGAGCACCAGACGGGTGCCATTGGCCTTGAGCATCTTCATGGTTTCCAGAACCTCGCCCCGCAGGCCGAGCGGTTCCTTGTCCACGATGAAGATGTCGGGATCGAAGACCCGAGCCGTATGCTGGATGATTTCGGCCCGAATCCTCAGGGTCTCCTCGATATCCATCGGCAGGTTCAGCGAGGTGTACTGGCCGTCCCGCAGCTTGATAACGCCGGGCACGCGGACGAAGTCGACGCGGCTGCGGAAATCGAAACTGCCGATGATCGGCGAGCCGGACATGATCAGGACCGACATGTCCTGGTGCCGCTCGACCAGGGCATGAGCAATCGTCCGGCATCGGCGCAAATGGCCGAGTCCGAAGGTGTCGTGGCTGTATATCAGCACACGCGTGCCGTCACTGCGCGATACCATGCTGGTTTCCCCCCTCGGGGAGCAATCGGGAGCGTTCTGGGGTCGAAAGTCTGCCCGGACTATGGCATAGCCCCCCCGCTCAGGCCAAGCCCTGGTTCTCACAAGCCCCTGAGATAAATAGTGATACCGGGCACAGTCCGGTCCCGTCTGACAATTGGCGGGCTGTCGACCTTCGGTTAAGGTCGGGACAAAGCGGGGAAGTCCGGTGGAAAAAAATCTCTACAGCTTCATCCTAAAATACAGTCTGAAGCAGCAGGTTATCATCACGCTGCTCTCGGTCGTTTCCTTTATTCCCTATTATTATTACCTGAGCATCCCGAAATCGATCGTCAATCAGGGTATTCAGGGCAAAGACATCAGTTACCCGGTCGACCTGTTCGGCTGGGGTTTGTGGCAATTCGATAACACGGCCTATCTGTTCCTGCTCTGCGGTGTCTTCCTGCTGCTGGTGCTGATTCAGCAGGGCTTCAAATACGCCATAAATTACTTCCAGGGCGTTGCCGGCGAACGCATGTTGCGCAGGCTGCGCTATGAGCTTTACGCTCATATCCTGCGGTTTCCGCTGCACACATTCCGGCGTACCAGCCAGGGTGAAATCATTCCGATGGTGATCGCCGAGGTTGAGCCGGTCGGCGGCTTTATCGGCGAAAGCTTTGCCCTGCCGATCTTCCAGGGTGGCATGCTGCTGGTGATCTTTGGCTTCCTGCTGCTGCAGAATCCTTTGATGGCCTTGGCGGCCGTCGCGCTATACCCGATCCAGTTCTACTTCGTGCCGAAAATGCAGGCCAAGGTCCGGGCGCTCGGCCGCGAGCGCATCAAGAACCAGCGCAGGCTGTCGGATCGCATTGGCGAGACCATCAGTGGCGTGACCGATCTGCACACCCATGATGTGTCGAACCGCATGCTGGCGGAATTTAGCGGCCGCCTCAGCATCAGCTACTGGATTCGCGTCGAGATCTATCAGCGCAAGTTCATGGTGAAGTTTCTCAACAACTTCATCCAGCAGCTCGGGCCATTCTTCTTCTATGCCATTGGCGGCTACCTCACGATCCGCGGCCAGATGGATGTCGGTACCGTGGTGGCAGCGGTGAACGCGCACAAGGAAATGGCGGCGCCCTGGAAGGAACTGCTGAACCACTATCAGCAGCGCGAGGACGTGAAGCAGAAATACGAACAGGTTGTCACCCAGTTTGTGCTGGACGGCATGCGTGGCCCCGACGACCAGCATGTGGAGCCGGAACAGCCGGTGTCGCTGGCCGGTCCGGTCGCGGTTTCCGGCCTGGTTCTGCATGACGACCAGGGACAGCCGATCCTGGAGAATCTCAGCCTGTCATTGCCCTGGCCATCCCGTGTGGCCGTGGTGGGCGATAACGGGCGGGATGAACTGCTGCAGCTTCTGGCGCGGCTGCATGATCCGACCCGCGGCCGGATCGCCATCAATGAACGTAATCTGGCCGAACTGCCCGAAACCGTCACCGGGCGCCGGCTCGCCTATGTCGGCCCGGCCAGCTACGTCTTCAATACCAGCCTGGGCGACAACCTGTTCATGGGCCTGCGGCATCGCCCGCTGACAACCCGCAGCCTGAGCGAGGCCGTGCAGGCGCGGTATGAGCGTGAGGTCGCCGAAGCCGAAGCCTCAGGCAACTCGTCGTATGATCCCGATGCGGACTGGACCGATTATGCGGCGGCCGGCGCTGACGGGCCTGACAATCTCGTGACAGTGGCGATCGCCGCATTGAAAGCCGCCAGCTTCGATGAGGATGTCTATCAGTTGGGTATGCGCGGAACCGTTGATCCGGCCGCCAAGCCCGACGTGGCGGAGCGCGTTCTTGCCGCGCGGCGGGCTTTCCGCGAGAAGCTGACCAATGGCGCGTTGGCTGATCTGGTCGAAAGCTGGGATCCGGCGCGCTACAACAGCAATGCCACGGTGGCGGAAAACCTGATGTTCGGTACCGCGCGCAATGGGATTTATCACGAAGACAACCTGGCGCGTGATTCGCATATGCTGCGCGTGCTCGATGAAGTCGGCCTGCGGCAACGCTTCCTTGAGATCGGCCATGAAGTCGCCGCCACCATGGTCGAACTGTTCGCCGATCTGCCGCCCGAGCATGAATTCTTCCAGCAGTTCAGCTTCATCTCGTCCGAAGATCTGCCCGACTACAAAGACCTGCTGCAGCGTGCCAAGCCTGGCGCGCTGGATCAGCTGCCGGAGGGGGATCGCGCCCGGCTGATGTCCTTGCCGTTCAAGCTGGTATTCGCGCGCCACCGTCTTGGCCATTTCAATGATGCCGAGCGCGAGGCCATCCTGAAGGCCCGTAAAATCTTCGCCGATACCTTGCCGGAAGATCGCCAGGGTGCGATCGCCTTCTTCGATCCGGAGCATTTCACCGTCTCGTCCAGCATTGTCGACAATATCCTGTTCGGGCGCGTCGCTTACGGGCAGGCGCAGGCGCAGGAGAAGATTGGCCGCGTCATGGCCGATGTCGTCGAACAGCTCAAGCTGCGCGAGCCGATCATCGCGGTCGGCCTGCTGTTCGAGGTTGGCATCGCCGGTGCCCGTCTGACGGCGGCACAGCGTCAGAAACTGTCGATTGCGCGCGCCCTGGTGAAGCAGCCGGACTGGGTGATGCTGTCTGAAGCCACTGCGGCGCTCGATCCGCGCAGCCATGCAGTCGTGGTGAAGGCGGTTACCGAATTGCGCAAGGAGGCCGGCCTGATCTGGTCTCTGCAGCGCGCAACGGACTGCGAAAGCTTCGATATTGTCGTCGTCGTGGAAAATGGGCGCGTCACGCATACCGGTTCATATTCCGAGCTGTGCGAGAAGAGTGCCCGGTTCAAGCAGATGCTGGCGCCGGCCTGAGCCGCGCATTGATGGAGAGCAGGTCATGAGTCTGATTGAAGAAGTCGAACTGCTGCGACGGATTCCGCTCTTCGCCAAGATCGAACCGTCGAAGCTGAAACTGTTGGCCTTCACCAGTCAGCGTCTCACCTACAAGCCGGGCGATGTTCTGTTTCACCAGGGCGATCCCGGTGACGCGGCTTTTGTGATTATCGGTGGCGAAGCCGATGTCGTGGTCGATACGCCGACCGGCCCGTTGAAGGTGGCGCATCTGCGGCAGAACGATTTTGTCGGCGAGATCGCCATTCTGTGCGATGTGCCGCGCACTGCGACCGTTACGGCCACCCTGGAAACCACGGTGCTGCGTATCGAGAAGGACCTGTTCTTCCGCCTGATTGGTGACTTCCCGCAGATCGCCATCGAGATCATGCGTGTGCTGGCACAGCGACTGGATCGCACCACGGCGGACCTGCGCGAGCTTTCGGCCAAGGTGAAGGGCTGACCGCAGGCATGAGCCGTTTGGACAGTTTTATCAGTCGTCTGTCGGCCCAGCGTGAATTGCTCAACTGGGCGATCGAATGGGTGAGGCAGCGTGAAGGTCTGGTGCTGGAGGTCGGCCTTGGCAATGGACGCACCTATGACCATCTGCGCGCCGGGCTGACGGCAGACCGCATTTACGCATTTGACCGCGCCAATAATGCCAACCCGCGCTCGATTCCGCCCGATGACCGCCTGGTGCTCGGGGAGTTCGGCGACACCCTGCAGGCTTTTGCCGCCCGGCGCCCCGGTGCCGCCATTCTGGTGCATAGCGATGTCGGGCTGGGTGATCCCGAGGCCAATGCCCGCCAGGTGGTGCAGATGAGCGGCTGGTTGCCGCCGCTCTTGGGGCGCGGCGCGCTACTCCTCAGCGACCAGAAGCTCACCCATCCCGACCTGCTGTTGCAGCCGGTTCCCGTGCCGATTCCGCCAGACCGCTATTTTGTCTATCTCAAGGCTTGAGCAGACCATGCGTACCGGCATCAAATAGACATAGAACCGCTGCATGATGGTGGCGGCAATAAAACGGGGGTGCTGCCAGATGTCTGATGCGGGGAAAAAGAAGATTGCCATCCTGGGCGGCGGAGTTTCCGCGCTCACCAGTGCGTTCTATCTGGCATCGCAGCCGGGCGCCGCCGAGAAATACGACATAACCCTGTATTGCATCGGCTGGCGCCTGGGCGGCAAATGCGCCACCGGCCGCAATGCCGATTTCGGCATGCGCATCGAGGAGCATGGCATCCATGGCTTCCTCGGTTGCTACTACAACACGCTGTCGATGATGACCGAGGTCTACAAGCAGCTTGATCGGCCGAAGGATGTGCCGCTCGCCACCTTCGAGCAGGCTTTCTACCCGGTCGATTCCATCTTGTGCTGGGAGTTCCGCGACTATCGCTGGGTCAACTGGCCGCTGACCATGCCGCGCAACGACCTGAAGCCCTGGGAACCGGAATCGCTGCCGACGCTGCAGCACTGGATCAAGGCGCTGGTCGAGTTTCTCGGCAAGCGGCTGGACCATGCGGCCGGCACGGTGCCGTCGACTTTCCTGGAATTCACCCTGGCGCGCGGGCTGTTCAACAAGCTCGCCGCCGAGGCCGACAAGATCGCGACGGGCGAGGGCGGGCCGCTGCTCAAGGCAATCGATGATTTCTGGCTGTGGTTCAAGAAACATGTCGAGGCGCTGGTCGAGAAGAACGACGCCCTGCGCCATCTCTACATCACGCTGGATTACTTCCTGACCATGATCCGCGGCATCATCGCAGATGACGTGATCAACCTGGGCTTCGACCAGCTCGACAACGAGAATTTCTCCGACTGGTTCGCCCGCCACGGCGGCTCGATGCTGACGATCTCCTCGCCGCTCAGCCTCAATACACCGAACCTGTCCTACCAGTATCCTGATGGCGACACGACACGGCCACCGGCGATGGCGGCCGGCGCCTATCTGCACTGGACGCTGCGCGAATTCGCCTATCTGGGCTCCTTCGGCTGGCTGTTCGCGGCCGGCACCGGGGATACCGTGGTGGCGCCGCTGTACCAGCTGCTCAAGCGGCTCGGTGTGAAATTCGAGCTGTTCCACAAGGTGCGCGAAATCACCACGGGGCCGAATGGCGTCGGCGAGGTCGTTTTCGACATCCAGGCCACGCTGAAGGATCCGGCCAGGGGCTACGAGCCGCTGATCGATCTGCCGCTGGCGAAATACAACGGCAAGGCCCTGCCGGTCTGGCCTGATCGTCCGCTGTTCGATCAGCTGGTCCAGGGCGAGGCGATGAAGGCCGCGAAGGTCGACATCGAATCCTACTGGACGCCGTGGCAGCCTGTCGCCGAGAAACGGCTGAAGGCCGGCGAGGATTTCGACACCGTGATCTGCGCCATTTCCATCGGCGCATTGCCGATCCTGGCGCCGCAGCTGATGCAGGCCAATCCGCAATGGCCGCCGATGGTCGAAGCCATCAAGACGGTGCAGACCCAGACCCTGCAGATCTGGATGAACCGCACCCTGAAAGACATGGGCCTGCCCTTCGAATACAAGAATTATGACCGCCTGATCGGCGCCACCTTTGTCAATCCAATCGATGGTGTCGCAGATTTCACCGACCTGATCCCGGTGGAGGACTGGCCGGCCGATCATACGCCGCAGTCGCTGCTGTATTTCTCCGGTGCCGCGCCGCAATACAGCGCACAGCCGCCGTTCAGCGATCATGATTATCCCGTGCGCGAAAAGGCCCGCGTGAAATATCAGGCCCAGCAGTATCTGCAGGCCTGCATGGGGGCGCTGCTGCCGAAGTCGGTGACCAATGCGGTCAATCCGCCGGGCGACATGATCGGCTTCGATTTCTCGCAGCTGGTCTGCCTGAAGGATGACGCCACCACGCTCGGTGTCGCGCGTCTGGAGCAGCAGTTCTGGAAACCCAATATCGATCCCACCGAACGTTATGTCACCTCGCCGCCGGGCAGCACCAAATATCGCCTGAAGGCCTGGGACTCCGGCTTTGCCAATCTGGTGATCGCCGGCGACTGGATCTACACCGGCCTCAATGTCGGCAGCTTCGAAGGCGCCTGCATGGGCGGCAAACTGGCGGCCCATGCCGTCGATCCGGCCGCTGTGCCGCTCAACAAGGTCTATGGTTATCCGCCCAACCAGGGTCCCAAGATGGCCAGTCTTTAGCATGACCGGCAAACCGGGGCCGCAGAACCTGCTCACCGATGTGCCCGGCCTCATGGTCGGGCATGCGGTTGATGAAAGGCTGCGTTCCGGTGTCAGCGTCATCTTGCCGATGCAGCGTGCGGCCTGTTCCGTCGATGTGCGCGGCGGCGGATCGGGCACGCGGGAAACCGATCTGCTGCGGCCCGAGGCCACCGTGCAGGCGGTGGATGCCATCTGCCTGTCCGGCGGTTCGGCCTTCGGCTTGGATGCCGCCTCGGGCGCCATGCACTGGCTGGCCGAGCGCCGGCGTGGCGTCGAAGTGCGCGGTCATATCGTGCCCATCGTTCCAGCGGCCATCCTGTTCGACCTGAACAATGGTGGCGACAAGGACTGGGGCGTGGAGCCGCCATACCGGCTGCTCGGGCGGCAGGCCTGCGATGCGGCTTCGGCCGGCCCGTTCCCGCTCGGCAATACGGGCGCGGGCTTCGGCGCCATGGCCGGCCAGATCAAGGGCGGGCTGGGCAGTGCCTCCTGGGTCGAGCCTGACGGCCTGATCGTGGCGGCCATGGTGGCCGTGAATGCAGTCGGCAGCGTATTGACCCCGGGCAACCGCAGCTTCTGGGCGGCGCCCTGGGAGCAGGATGCGGAGTTTGGCGGGCTGCCGTTTCAGGCGCAGAGCGTCGATCTGGGGCTGGCTGCGGAATCCCGCCTTGGCCGGCCGGCTGCCGGCAGCCATACCTGCATCGGTATCGTGGCCACCAATGCCGCATTCGACAAATCCGCCTTGCGGCAGATTGCCACCATGGCGCATGACGGCCTGGCCCGGGCGGTGCGGCCGGTTCACACGCCTTTCGATGGCGATACCCTCTTTGCCCTCGCCACGGCAACGTGGCAGGATACCCAGGATGCCGCCGACACATTCTGGCTCACCGCCAGGGTGGGCAGTATCGCCGCCGATTGCGTTGCCCGTGCGGCAGCGCGCGGTGTTTGGGCCGCCGATCCGCTGGGAGCATTGCAATCTGCTCGCGATGTGGTCGCCGCGGCGCGGAATTCGTAAGGAGGACGTCATGCAGGGCTGGAAAATATTCGCGGTTGCGATGGGAATGACGGCGGCATCGCTGGCTGCCGGCCAGGCGCTGGCACAAGCCAAGACATCCCTCATCATGGCCATGTCGCTGGAGCCGCCGGGTCTCGATCCCACCATCGCCCCGGCCGCCGCGATTGGCGATGTGGTGCATTACAATATCCTGGAGGGCCTGACCAAGATCGCCGAGAATGGCGAGGTGCAGCCCCTGCTGGCCGACAGCTGGACTGTGTCGCCGGATATGAAGGCCTTCACCTTCAAGCTGAAGGCAGGCGTGAAATTCAACGACGGCACGACCTTCGATTCCGCCGATGTGAAATTCTCGTTCGAGAAATATGCCGGCGAGAAGAGCACCAACAAGCGCAAGGCGGTGTTCACCAACATTGCCTCCATCGCGACGCCCGATCCGCTCACGGTGGCGATCACGCTCAAGACCCCGGACCCGATTTTCCTGTTCAGCCTGGGCGAGAACACGGCGGTGATCACGGCGCCGGAATCGAGCGATACCAATGCCACCAAGCCGGTGGGTACCGGCCCCTACAAGCTGGAAAACTGGGTGAAGGGCGATTCCGTCACCCTGGTTGCCACCGATACCTATCGCAACCCGGGCGCCATCAAGATCAAGACGGTGAAGATGCGCTTCATCAGCGACCAGGGCGCCATGGTGGCGGCGATGCGGGCCGGCGATATCGACGCCGTGCCGATCGGCATTACCGGCGAGAATGTGCGCGAGTTCGAGAAGGACAAGCGTTTCAAGGTCACGGCCGGCTCGACCGAAGGCGAGACCATGGTGATCATCAACAACAAGCGCAAGCCGTTTGATGATGTGCGGGTGCGCCGTGCGCTCACCTACGCCATCGACCGCGATGCGGTGATCGAGGCCGCCACGGCAGGCTATGGCAAGCCGATCGGCAGCCATTTCCCCCCGCATGATCCGGCCTATGTCGATCTGACCAAGCAGTATCCCTACGATCCGGCCAAGGCCAGGGCGCTGCTGAAGGAAGCCGGCGTGAACAATCTGGAAGTCACGCTGCGCCTGCCGCCGCCGCCCTATGCGCGGCCGATCGGCGAGGTGGTGCAGGCCATGCTGAGCCAGGTGGGCATCACCGCCAAGATCGAGAATGTCGAATGGGCGCAGTGGCTGGATGGCACCTTCAAGAACAAGAATTTCGACCTGACGGTGATCAGCCATGTCGAGCCGAACGACTTCGTAAAATATGCCGAGCCGGAATATTACTGGCAGTATGACAGCCAGAAGGCCCGCGACCTGATCGCCAAGGCGAATTCGACGCTCGACAAGGCCGAGCGTGCCAGGGCCCTGCAGGATCTGCAGCGCCTGCTGGCCGACGATGCGGTCAATGTCTATCTGTACAACCTGCCGCGGCTGGGCGTGTACAAGCAGGGCCTGACCGGTTTCTGGGTCAATGCACCGATCTTCGTGAACGACCTGACGGCGGTGTCCTGGCAGTAGGATCCACAGCCTTCAGACAAAGAAAAAGCCCGGCTCAAAGCCGGGCTTTTTTAGTGTCGTAAGGCCGGAGCGCTTCAGCGCACGAAGACCTGAACCTCGTTGGTGGCGGCCTGGCTGCTGCTGGCGGCCGAAACATTCACCCGGCTGGCCGGCAGGCCCATATCGGCCAGCGAGCGCAGGACGCGGTCGGCATTGCGGCGTGCCTGGTTCTGGTTGCTGGCGGTCTGCGCCTGGGTACCGCCGGCGGCAATCGCCACCACGTCGAACACGGCATTGGGCTTGCGGGCCAGCGCCTGCGAAACGGCGTTGTACAGCGCCTGCTGGTAGGGCACGTCGGCGCGGTCGAAGCGGATCACCACCAGCGGCGTGCGGCCATCGGCGGCAAACGGCGCGGCGGCCGCATCGGCGGCGGCAAACTGCTGCGCGCCGGCATAGAAGTTGGCGCGGTTGCCCAGGCCCGGGCCGAGCAGCTCACCCTGCTTGATGGCGGCCGACAGCGTCGTCAGGTTGGTACGCTCGGCGCCGATATAGTTGGTCTGGCGCGCGACATCGGTGCTGAGTTCGCCAAGCAGGCGGTCGATCAGCACCACGGTCTTCGAGGTTTCGTCTTCCAGCACCGACAGCTGGCGATGATCTTCGTCGATGGCGCCCTGCAGGCTGTAGGTCGATTTGATCGACTGCAGCAGATAGGTCGACATCGCGGAATCGGCAGCCACCTGGTTGGCGATGTTGCTCAGGGTGCCGACATCGGCGGCCATGCGGTCGAGATCGGTCTGCGCCTGGGTCCACTGGCTGACCAGGATCGGATTGCCCGGCGTGGTGCCCATCTGCAGGCGCGTCGACACGGCGGCAACCGTGCCATGATAGCGCTGGGAATTCTGGGTGGCGCTGCCGCGGGCCGCCTGCAACTGCTGGTTCCGCTGGGTGACCTGCTGCTGCAGCTGCGACAGCTCGCCGCGCATCTGCTGCACCTTCTGGCCGACAAAAGTGCCGGTCGAGGCGGCCTGGGTGACGCCCGGCACGACGAAATTGGTGCTGCCCATGGCAGGCTGGCTGAGGATCGGGCTCGGGTTCGATTCTGCCGCCGAGGCCGGAATCTGCTGGCGCATCACCGGCTGTTCGGAGGGGTCGGCGCCGGTCAGGGACGGCCAGAGTTCATCGCTGACGTAAGAGCAGCCAGAGAGCAGCAAAGCGAGGGAAATCGTGCTTGCCGAAGCCAGCATTCGACGCCGATGCGCCGGATTACGAACAGGATGTGCCATGCCGCGCGGTCTCGCGTTGATTGTTATGAACTCAGAACTGCTGGCCTGGAGGCCCCCCGTCTCAGTGGTTCCAGCCCAGCGGAGAACCGCGTGGCGAGCCTTCTGGAGACAGCGTTATTCTAGGGGTCGGCAGAACCGCCCGCAAGCATCATCTGCCTGTAGAATCCGAGGCTTGCACGGCAGGGCAGTATTCCGGGCTTGGCCCTTGCGTCCCCCCAGTGAATTGAGTAGGTTCCGCCCCCGTTGCGATACCAATCGCCGTGCGCTCGTAGCTCAGCTGGATAGAGCACCAGACTACGAATCTGGGGGTCAGGAGTTCGAATCTCTTCGAGCGCACCATTTTCTTCAAGCACTTAACCGCGAAACCAGCCCGGCCTGAGGCCTCGCCCGGCGGTGGCATCTTTGTTATGCCAGTGGGTGCGCAGCGAATCGGTGCTGCCAAGCGGTTGGCATGACATCAGTTTCCCCCAGTCCTGTTTCGATGGATGCAGCGCAGGCCATGCTGCACACGGTGTTCGGCTTCGAGCGTTTCCGCGCCGGGCAGGCCGAGATCGTGCAGGCGCTGCTGGGGGGCGAGGATGTGCTGGCGGTGATGCCGACCGGCAGCGGCAAGTCGCTGTGCTATCAGCTGCCGGCGATCCTGCGCGGCGGCCTGACCGTGGTGGTCTCGCCGCTGATCGCGCTGATGCGCGACCAGGTGCGGCAGCTCCAGGGCTTCGGCATCAACGCCGCCAGCCTGAATTCCGCCAATGACGAGGCCGAGAACCAGCGGGTCTATCGCGACCTGCGCGAGGGCAGCCTGCGGCTGCTCTATGTCGCGCCCGAACGGCTGGTGCGGCCCGACACCGTGGCTCTGCTCAAGCGCTCCAATGCCGGCCTGCTGGCCATCGATGAGGCCCATTGCGTCTCGCAATGGGGCCATGATTTTCGCCCGGAATATCTGGCGCTGGGCAGCATCCGTGCCGAACTGGGCAATATCACCACCGTTGCGCTGACGGCGACGGCCGATGCGCCGACCCGGGCCGATATCGTGCAGAAGCTGTTCGCCGGCGATGGCGGGAAGGTGCCGCGCGAATTCATCCGTTCCTTCGACCGGCCAAACCTGCATCTGATGATGCAGCCCAAGGCCAGCGCGCGCAAACAGATCGGCGATTTCATCGCCGCCCGCCGCGGCCTGAACGGCATCGTCTACTGCTCGTCGCGCAAGCGGACCGAGGAGCTGGCTGCCGGCCTGGTGGCGATGGGCCACAATGCCTTGCCCTATCATGCCGGCATGGAGCAGCGCCTGCGCGATGCCAACCAGGATACCTTCCTGCGCGACGATGGCGTGGTGATGGTGGCGACCGTGGCCTTTGGCATGGGCATCGACAAACCCGATGTGCGCTATGTCTGCCATGCCGACCTGCCGCGCAATGTGGAAGCCTATTACCAGGAAATCGGCCGTGCCGGCCGCGACGGGCTGCCGGCCGAGACATTGACGCTATATGGCCTCGACGACATGCGGCTGCGCCGCATGCAGATCGAAGAGGGCGAGACCTCGGATGAGCGCAAGCGCATCGAACGCCAGCGCTTCAATGCCCTGGTGGCACTGTGTGAATCGCCGCGCTGCCGTCGCCAGACCTTGCTGGCCTATTTCGGCGAGGCTTCTGAGCCCTGCGGTCATTGCGACCTGTGCCAGGATGGCGTGGCGCGCTTCGATGGCACGGTGGAGGCGCAGAAGGCGATGTCGGCGATGATGCGCACCGGCCAGCGCTATGGCACCGAGCATCTGGTGCAGCTGCTGCTCGGCAACACCACCGATGCGATCCTGCGCAGCGAGCATGATCGCCTGCCTACCTTCGGCGTCGGCAAGGATCGCGATGCCAATGCCTGGCGCTCGATTTTCCGCCAGCTCTATGGTGGCGGCCTGATCGATCTTGATATTGCTGGCCATGGCGGCTGGTTCATCACCGATGCCGGCCGTGCGGTGCTGCGTGGCCAGCAGAAGGTCGAGATGCGTGTTGAATCCCTGAGCGCGCGGCGTGAAAAAAGCCGCCGCGGCGCATCGGGCATGGCCGAGGCGGCACTCGAACCGGCGGATCAGCGCCTGCTGGCAGCGCTGAAGGATCTGCGGCGCCAGCTTGCCACCGAGTTGCAGCAGCCGGCCTATGTGATCTTTTCGGATCGCACCTTGCTTGAACTGGCGGCCAAGCGGCCGACCAGTTTGTATCGACTGACTGATATTCACGGCATCGGCCAGGCCAAGCTGGAACGCTTTGGCCAGGTGTTTCTCGATGTCGTGCTGGCGCACCAGGACGACCGCGCCGCCTGATCTGGTGCTTTGGCATCAATGCTGCATGGCCTGAGGCTGAGTTCATCAGTCCGGATGCCGCATCATGGTTCTCTACTCCCCGCCGCAGCCCGCCAGGGAATTGCCCGTCATCGATATCGCCGCCACGGCGGGTAACGATGACGCCGCCTGCCGCGCAACAGCCTGGGAGATTCACAAGGCCTGCCGGGATACCGGCTTTTTCTATGTTGCCGGTCATGGCGTGGCAGAGGGGTTGGTTGCCGCGCAATTCGATTGGGCGCGGCGCTTCTTCGCTTTGCCGATGGATGTGAAGGCGGCCCTGCATATGAAGCGCTCGCGCAGCTTCGCCGGCTACGAACCGCTGGCCGGGCAGACACTGGATGCGGCTTCGCCGCCGGACCTGAAAGAGGGCTTTTACTACACGGCCGACCTGCCGGAAGATGATGCCTATGTCGTCGCCGGCATCCGTGGCTATGGCGGCAACCAGTGGCCCGGTGATGACCTGCCCGGCTTCGATGCCGCCGGCTTCCGCAGGCAGATGCAGGCCTATCATGCGGCCATGCGCGTGCTGGGCGACCGGCTGCTCAGCCTGCTGGCGCGCTCGCTCGATCTCGCGCCGGATTATTTTGTGCCGATGTATCGCAAGCCGAATGCTGTTGTCCGGCTGTTGCATTATCCGCCGCAGCCAGAGGCGGCGCAGTTCAACCAGCTGGGCGCCGGCGCGCATACCGACTGGGGCGGCATCACGCTGCTGGCGCAGGACGATGCCGGCGGCTTGGAAGTGCAGAACACGGCGGGGGAGTGGATCGTCGCGCCGCCGCTGGCCGGCAGCTTCGTGATCAATCTCGGCGATCTGGTGCAGCGCTGGACCAACGATCTCTATCGCTCCAACATGCATCGCGTGCTGAACCGCGCCAAAGTTTCGCGCGATCGCTATTCAGTGCCGTTCTTCTATACGCCCGATCATTTCGCCCGTATCGAATGCCTGCCCGGTTGCAGCAGCGCGGAACGGCCGCCGCGCCATGCGCCCTGCCTGGCCGGCGAGCATATGATGGAAATGTTTAATCGCTCCTACGGCCGCAAGGCAGGGTGATAAGCATGGCTGCCGCCCGTCTTGCCTATGTGAACCTGTTTGCCCGCGACATTGTTGCACTGTCGGGATTCTATACAGAACTGCTGGGCTTTCCCGAGATCGCGGCGCATCGCTCGCCGATCTATCGCTGCCTCGATGCCCATGGCGCTGAACTGGGCTTCAATGCCACCGAGGCCTATGCGCTGCTCAATCTGCAGACACGACAGCCGGTGGATGCGCAAAACCCGTTGCCACTCGGGGTCTATTTCACCATCGAACTGGACAGCGCCGATGCGGTTGATCGTATTGCCGAGAATTGTGTGCGGCTGGGCGGTGCGGTGCTCAAGCCACCGTACCTGACCTACTATAATGCGCGTCAGGCGGTGCTGGCCGATCCGGAAGGCAATGTCTTCCGCGTCAATCACCGGGTGGGGACGCGCACACCTTATGACGCCCTGCCGCCGGAGCGGCGCCCGCTCTAGGGCGTCTGCTCCTCCGGGATTGCCTATTTTATAAGCGCATGGTCTTTACTGAAGGCGGGCAGACGGACGGGGGAGCGGCAATTCATGCCCCTGGCTTGCTTCCGGCGCCTGGTCAGGCGTGGCCTGGTCTTTGCAAACCTTTTCCGGGTACTGAGCGAGGGGATGATCATGACCAAGACGATTGCAGCGACGATAGGCGGCCTGTTGATGGTGGGCTGCCTGGCCCTGACAGGTATGGCCCAGGCCCAGGAGGCCGTGAAGCTTCGGGTCATGGGGATGCCGCTGGCGACCGGCAAGATCCGCAGTGATCGCGAGCAGCCGTTTTTCGAGACCTTGCCCAAGACCCTCGGCTTCCCGGTCGAAGTCGATTACAAGCCGCTCGATTCCACCGGCATCAAGGAATTCGAGCAGCTGCGCGTGGCCCGCTCCGGCCTGTTTGACATCATCGGCCTGCGTCTGGCGCAGATTTCGCGCGACGAGCCGACCATTCTTGGCCTCGACCTGGTCGGCCTCAATGGCGATTACGACACCGCCCGCAAGGTGGTGACCGCTTATCAGGGCGCCGTCGACGAGCGGCTGCAGAAACTCTTCAACACCAAGCTGCTCGGCGTCTGGCCGTTCGGCCCGCAGCTGGTGTTCTGCAAGCCGGCGATCAAGTCGCTGGCCGATCTCAAGGGCCTCAAGGTCCGTATCCTCGATGGCGTGATGGCGAAATTCATGGAGCGGGTCGGCGCCACGCCGGTCACCATGGCGTTCGGTGAGGTCTCGCAGGGCCTGTCGCTCGGCACCATCGATTGCGCCGTCACCGGCCCCAGCTCGGCGAATTCCGCCGGCTGGCCGGAAAGCGTCACCCATGTCTATCCGCTAGCGCTGCAGGTCGCGGTGCAGGGTTATGGCATCAATCTCGATACCTGGAAGAAGCTGAAGCCGGACCAGCAGGTCAAGCTGCAGAAGGCCTTCACCGATCTGAATGAAAGCATCTGGAGCTATTCCAAGGAACTCTGGGATGATGCAATGCGCTGCAATGCCGGGCAGGAGCCCTGCACCACCGGCAAGAAATACAAACTCACCACTGTCGCGGTGCAGCCGCAGGATCTTGATCTGGTAAAGGGTGCCGTGCGCGAGATTTCCTATCCGGCCTGGTCGGAAGCCTGCGACAAGGTCAATCCCGGCTGCTCGGCGGGCTGGAAGGCCTCGGTCGGGCCGATCATCGGCCTGAAATAGGCGAGGCGGTGCCGGCGGCGACCGCTGCCGGCACGCAATCCCGATGAAGCGTTTTGAAACTGTGGCCGCCGCGCTGTTCGGGGCCGTCTTCCTCATCCAGGCCCTGGCTGTGGCCGCGGAAACGCTGCTGCGCAAACTGTTCAACTATTCGCTGCAGGGCGTCGATGAACTGGGCGGCTATCTTCTGGCCTGCGGTGCGGCGCTGGCCTGCGCCGTTGCCCTGATCAGCCGCGCCCATATCCGTATCGACCTGCTGCATGACCGTCTGCCGCAGCCGCTGCGCATCGCGCTCAATGGCCTGTCGCTGCTGTGTATCGCGCTCTGTGCGGCAGCCTTGCTGCGCATGGCCTGGATCGCGCTCGATGAATCGCTGCTGTTCAATGCCACGGCGCAGACACCCTGGGCGACGCCGCTCTGGCTTCCGCAGACCGCCTGGCTGTGTGCCCTGGGGGTGTTCGGTGTCGTCGCCGTGCTTGAACTGATGCGGTTTGCCCGGTTGGCGCTGGCCGGTCGCAGCAGTGATCTGAATCGCTTCTACGGTCCGCGCGGCAGCAAGGAAGAATTGCAGGAAGAGCTCGACGATCTGCGGGCACGCGGTGTCTCGGCCGATCCGGATCTGCCGTTGACGAAAGATCCGACACCATGAGCATGGTCGCCATTGGGGTTATCGGGTTCCTGGTCATGGTGGCGCTGATGCTGATCGGCCTGCCGATCGGCGCGGTGATGCTGCTGATGGGCCTGGGCGGCGGCATGCTGGCCTTCGGCAATGCCTTCCTGGTGTCGTCGGCCTCGGTGGCCTGGGGCACCATGAGTGACAATGGCCTGACCGCCATTCC
>NZ_CALRUC010000016.1:0-52648 GCF_943371255.1 Ferrovibrio terrae
CTTGCCGCCGAGCATCTCCTTGACCTTGTCGAAGAAGCCGGTGCTTTCCGGGCTGCTTTCCTCGCCATCCAGCTGGGAGAATTCCTCCAGCAGCTCGCGCTGGCGTTTGCTCAGCTTCACCGGCGTCTCCACCATCACCTGGATATAGAGATCGCCATTGCCCGCGCCGAAGCCCGACTGCTGCAGCGAGGGCATGCCCTTGCCGCGCAGGCGGAACTGCTTGCCGGTCTGGGTGCCCTCGGGGATGGTGATGCGGGCCTGGCCGCCATCCAGCGTCGGCACTTCCACGGCGCCGCCCAAAGCCGCCTTGGTCATCGAGACTGGCACGCGGCAATGCAAATGCTGGCCTTCCCGGCGGAACAGCCGGTGCGGCTGCACGCTCAGGAACACGTAAAGGTCGCCAGACGCGCCGCCACGCAGGCCGGCTTCGCCTTCACCGGCAAGACGGATGCGGTTGCCCTCGTCCACGCCGGGCGGGATATCCACGTTCAGCGTCTTTTCCTTGTGGGTGCGACCGGCACCGCCGCAGACCTTGCAGGGTTTCTCGATCACCCGGCCGGCGCCGCCGCAGGTGGGGCAGGTGCGTTCGATGGTGAAGAAGCCTTGCTGGGCGCGCACCTTGCCGTTGCCCTTGCAGGTCGGGCAGGCGATCGGTTGGGCGCCGGCCTCGGCACCGGAGCCATCGCAGGCTTCGCAGGCGATCGAGGTCGGCACGCGGATCTTGGCCGCCTTGCCGCGATAGCAGTCTTCCAGGGTGATCTCGAGATTATAGCGCAGGTCGGAGCCGCGATTGCCGCCGCGCCCGCCGCCGGGGCCGCCGCGGCTGCCGCCCATGAATTCGCCGAACAGGTCGTCGAAGATATCGGAGAAGGAGGTGAAGTCGAAGCCGGCGCCGCCCGGGCCGCCGGGACCGCGCCCGCCCTCGAAGGCGGCATGGCCATACTGGTCATAGGCCGCGCGCTTCTGGTCGTCGCGCAGGATGTCGTAGGCCTCGTTACATTCCTTGAATTTGTGCTCAGCGTCCTTGTCGCCCGGATTGCGGTCCGGATGATGCTGCATGGCCTGCTTGCGGAAAGCCTTTTTCAGCTCTTCCGCATTTGCCGTCTTGGCCACGCCAAGAACTTCATAGTAATCGCGCTTGTTCGCCATACTGCGACTATCCCGCCCGCCAGCTCATATCCCCGAAGCGGAACCGGGCGCCGTCAGTGTCTGGCGGCGCCCGGCATGCCCGTTAAGGCCTACTTCTTTTTCTTGTCGTCTTTGACTTCTTCGAAGTCGGCATCGACGATGCCGTCGTCCTTCTTCGCTTTTTCGGCACCGGGCTGCTCTGCACCGGCATCGCCGGCCGCAGCGCCGTCCTCGGCACCCTGGGTCTTGTACAGGGCCTCGCCCAGCTTCATGGCAACCTGGCTGAGCGTGGTCGCCTTGGCCTTGATGGCCTCGGCGTCATTGGCCTCGATCGCCTTGCGCAGCTCGGCAATCGCCGCCTCGGCTTCACCCTTTTCCGTGGCCGGAGCCTTGTCGCCGAGATCGGCGATGGTCTTCTCGGTGGCATGGATCAGGGCTTCGGCCTGGTTCTTGGCTTCGACAGCGTCACGCCGCTTTTTGTCCTCGGCGGCATGTTCCTCGGCGTCGCGCACCATCTTCTTGATGTCGTCTTCCGAGAGGCCGCCCGAGGCCTGGATGCGGATCTGCTGTTCCTTGCCGGTGCCCTTGTCCTTGGCCGAGACATGCACGATGCCGTTGGCGTCGATATCGAAGGTCACCTCGATCTGCGGCACGCCGCGCGGCGCCGACGGGATGCCGACCAGGTCGAACTGGCCCAGCAGCTTGTTGTCGGCCGCCATCTCGCGCTCGCCCTGGAAGACCCGGATCGTCACCGCGCCCTGGTTATCCTCGGCGGTGGAGAAGACCTGGCTCTTCTTGGTCGGGATCGTGGTGTTGCGCTCGATCAGCTTGGTGAACACGCCACCCAGCGTCTCGATGCCCAGCGACAGCGGGGTGACGTCGAGCAGCAGCACGTCCTTGACGTCGCCCTGCAGCACGCCGGCCTGGATGGCGGCGCCGATGGCAACCACTTCATCCGGGTTGACGCCCTTGTGCGGCTCGCGGCCGAACAGCTGCTTGACGACCTCGATCACCTTCGGCATGCGGCTCATGCCGCCGACCAGCACGACTTCGTCGATATCGCCGGCCGACAGGTCGGCGTCCTTGAGCGCCTTTTTGCAGGGCTCGATGGTGCGCTGGATCAGGTCGTCGACCAGGGCTTCGAGCTTGGCGCGGGTCAGCTTCATCACCAGATGCTTCGGACCCGAGGCATCGGCGGTGATGAAAGGCAGATTCACTTCGGTCTGCGTCGAGGACGACAGTTCGATCTTGGCCTTTTCCGCGGCTTCCTTCAGGCGCTGCAGGGCCAGCCGGTCGCTGCGCAGGTCGATGCCCTGCTCCTTCTTGAATTCGGTGGCGAAGTAATCGACCAGGCGAAGGTCGAAGTCCTCACCGCCGAGGAAGGTGTCGCCGTTGGTGGAACGCACTTCGAAGACGCCATCGCCGATCTCGAGGATCGACACGTCGAAGGTGCCGCCGCCCAGATCGTAAACCGCGATCTTCTTGCCGTCGCTGGTCTTGTCCAGGCCATAGGCCAGGGCCGCCGCGGTCGGCTCGTTGATGATGCGCAGCACTTCAAGGCCGGCGATGCGGCCGGCATCCTTGGTCGCCTGGCGCTGCGCGTCGTTGAAGTAGGCCGGCACGGTGATGACCGCCTGCGTGACCTTTTCACCCAGGAAGCTCTCGGCGGTTTCCTTCATCTTCTGCAGGATGAAGGCCGATACCTGGCTCGGGCTGTATTTCTCATCCTGCACGCCGACCCAGGCGTCGCCGTTGTCGCCCTTGACGACCTTGTACGGCACCATGTCGGTGAAGCGGCGGGTGGCGTCATCCGTGAAGGCGCGGCCGATCAGGCGCTTGACGGCGAACAGCGTGTTTTCCGGGTTGGTGACGGCCTGGCGCTTGGCCGGCTGGCCGATCAGGCGCTCGCCATCCTTCGAGAACGCCACCATCGACGGCGTGGTACGCGCGCCCTCGGCATTCTCAATCACCTTCGGATTTTTGCCATCCATGATGGCGAGGCAGGAATTGGTGGTACCCAGGTCGATGCCAATAACTTTGGCCATAGTGTCACTCCTGTTTTCGGCGGTCCGCGGCAGCCTCATCCGAGCACGGCGGCAGACCCCTTTCGGTTCAACTTATGGCCGGGTATGTAAGAGTGCCTTCCCCGTCCCGCAACGGGTGGAGGGCAAAAAATGTCCAGAAAAGCCATGGCGATGCCGCTCCCCGGCAGAACAGCCAGGCATGAGGAACCGATGTCCGAGAAGACCCTTCCGCCTGCTTCCGCCCCGGGCCAGGCCCGGATTCCGGACCAATCCGGAACCACTGCCCGGGCCACCTTGCCCGGAATGCTACCTTGGGCGGGCATTGCCTTCGGGCTAGGTGGTTATTTTCTCTGGGGAATCTCACCGATCTACTTCAAGGCCGTGGGCGCGGAGGGGGTCGCGCTGCTGGACCTGACCGCCCATCGCATCCTGTGGTCCTGCCTGCTCTGTCTCGGTCTTCTGCTGGCGTTTGGCAAACGGGCCGAATGGCTGGGCGTGCTGCGCAATCCCCGCCTGCGCCGGGCGCTGGCCGGCAGCGCGGTTTTCCTGCTGATCAACTGGCTGGTCTTCGTCTGGGCGATCGACCGTAACCAGGTGATCGCCTGCAGCCTGGGCTATTACATCAATCCGCTGTTTGCCGTGGTGCTGGGCCGGCTGGTGCTGAAAGAGCAGGTTTCGGCCGTGCAATGGGGCGCCTTTGCGCTGGCCGGCGCTGGCGTGCTGGTGCTGATCGGCAATGCCGACTCGGCGATTTACCTGTCGCTGATCATCGCGCTCACCTGGGGATTCTATGGCCTGATCCGCAAACGCTTTGCCGTCGACAGCCTGATCGGCCTCACCGTGGAAACCATGGTGCTGTTGCCCTTCGCGCTGGCCTACATGGCATGGCTCGCCTGGCAGGGCCAGGGCGCGCTGGGCACGGCGAACAGCTGGACGCATATCCTGTTGCTCTGCGCCGGGCCGGTGACGGCCGCGCCGCTGGTGCTGTTTGCCGCTGGCTGGCGCCGCCTGCGCATGGCGACCATGAGCCTGCTGCAGTATCTTTCGCCCAGCCTGCAGTTCCTGATCGCGGTGCTGCTGTGGAACGAACCCTTCACCGCCGTGCATGCGATTGCCTTTGCCTGCATCTGGGGCGCGCTGCTGATCTACAGCTGGAATTCCTGGCAGATTGCCCGCAGAAGCGCCTGACGCACGCCTGAATTGCAGGCAGTAAAAAACCATTGGACGCACGCAAACAAAGGGTCTTTGCTTGAGCCGCTGAATCACCAACAAGCGGGGGCATATCATGGTCAATCGGCGTCAGATGTTGATGGGTCTGGGCGGCGCGGCGGTTTCCGCCAGCCTGTTCGGCCCTGCGGGTGCAGCGCTGGCTGCAGGCAAGGTATCGCGCGGCGCCAAGAGCGTGCTGATCGTGGTCGATGTGCAGAACTGCTTCGTACCGGGCGGCAGCCTGGCGGTGAAGGAAGGCGATGTGATCGTGCCGCTGATCAACAAGATCGCCAAGACATTCAACAATGTGGTGCTGACGCAGGACTGGCACACCGCCGACCATGTGTCATTCGCCTCGCAGCACAGCGGCAAGAAGCCCTTCGAGGCGGTGAAGCTGGCCTATGGCAACCAGGTGCTGTGGCCCGACCACTGTGTTCAGGGCACCGAGGGCGCTTCGCTGGTCAAGGATCTCAGCATCCCGCATGCCCAGCTGGTGATCCGCAAGGGCTATCACAAGGATGTCGACAGCTATTCGGCTTTCATGGAGGCCGATGGCAAGACCTCCACCGGGCTTGGCGGCTACCTCAAGCAGCGCGGCATCAAACGCGTGTTCGTGGTGGGGCTGGCGACCGATTTCTGCGTCGCCTGGACAGCCATGGATGCCCGCAAGCAGGGCTTCGAGACCTATGTGATCGAGGATGCCTGCCGCGGCATCGACGCGCAGGGCTCGCTGGCCAAGGCCTGGTCGTCGATGAAGACCGCGGGGGTGAAGCGGATCCAGTCAGGCGACCTCGCCTGATTTCAGGGATTTGATCCCACGGATTTGATCCCACGGATTTGATCCCACGAATTTGATCTTTGTCGATCTAGACAATTCCGGGGCATGCGCCAGATTTCTGGAGCATGCCCCATGTTGATTCCCATGCCAGCCTGAATACCTCGCAGACCGGCTTCCGGCTGTTCCCCGGCCTGCTGGATGCGGCGCGGCAGCGCAGCCTGCTGGAGGCGGTGCAGGGTGTGCTGGCGACCGCCCCGGCCTATCATGCGCGGATGCCGAAAACGGGACAGCGCATGAGCGTGGCGATGAGCAATGCCGGCCGGTATGGCTGGTACTCCGACAAGGACCAGGGGTACCGTTATATCGAGCGGCATCCGGAAACCGACCGGGCCTGGCCGGCAATCCCCGATCCGATGATGGCAGTATGGTGGTCGGTTGCCGATTACGACCATGCGCCGGAATGCTGCCTGATCAACCTGTATCGCGAGACGGCCAAGATGGGCCTGCACCAGGATCGCGACGAGGCCGAGATGGCCGCGCCGGTGGTGTCGATCTCACTGGGCGACGACGCGCTGTTCCGCCTGGGCGGCACGACGCGCAAGGCGCCCACACGCTCGTTCAAGCTGGCATCAGGCGATGTGCTGGTGCTGGGCGGCGCGGCACGGCTGGCCTATCACGGCATCGACCGGGTGATGGGCGGTACCAGCCGGCTGATCCCCGGCGGCGGCCGGATCAATCTGACGCTGCGCCGGGTAACGCGGCCAATCGGCCGCTGACTTCGGCCTTACTCGGTGGCGGCGGGAATTCGGCGCTGATCGTGGTGCCCTCGCCGGGCACCGAGGCGATCTCGAATCGTCCGCCATGCATCTCGACCAGCGATTTCACCAGCGGCAGGCCCAGTCCGGTGCCTTCATATTGCCGGGTCAGGTCATTCTCGACCTGGCCAAAGGGCGCCAGTACCACCGGGATATGCTCGGGCGCGATGCCGATGCCGGTATCGCGCACCCAGATGCGGAAGGCGGTGTCACTGAGAGGCTGCGCGCCCACCTCGATACGGCCGCCGGACGGGGTGAATTTCACTGCGTTGGAAATCAGGTTGAGCAGGATCTGGCGCAGCGCCTGCCGATCGACGAAGCCTTCAAACAGCCGGGCATCCACCGCCAGCGACATGAACACGCCGCGGCCTTCGGCACGTTCGCGGAAGGTGCGGATACTGGCTTCCATGATCTCGACCGGATCGGTCATTTCCGGCTGGATACGCCAGCTGCCGCTTTCGATCTTCGACATATCGAGAATGTTGTTGATCAGGCTGAGCAGATGCTGGCCGCTCGAATGGATGTCGGAGACATACTCGGCGTAGCGCGCATTGCCCATCGGGCCCAGCAGTTCCTTCTGGATCACCTCGGCAAAACCGATGATGGCATTCAGTGGTGTGCGCAATTCGTGGCTCATATTGGCGAGGAAGCGCGTCTTGCTTAAACTGGCTTCTTCGGCCTGCTGGCGGGCGCGGTCGAGCGCGCGATTGCGCCGTTCGCTGCGCGCCATGCCAAGCTGCAGCAGTGACAGTGCGGTACCGACCCCGTAGTACCGTTCACTGCGGGTGACGATGAAACCGCGCAGCAGGGCGCTTTGATGTTCGTCGGCGATCAGGCTTTCCAGCGTGTCGACGCTGATGCTGGCATCGACGATCAGGGGCGCACGGTCCATCAGCGCCGAGACGGGCTTTTTGGCATAGAGCGCGCGGCCATAGTCCCTGGAGAGTTGCGTGATCAGGTCATAGCGGTTGATCAGGCCGACCGGGCGGCCGTTTTCCACCACGGCAATCGCGCCGAGATCGGGATCGGCCTGGAAGCGCAGGTCAACCTCTTCGCAGCGCATGGTGGCATGTACCGGCGGCAGCGGCACGGCCATGGTACCGATGGTCTCAAGCGCCTCGGTGGTCATCATGTCCAATGGTCATCCCCCGGTATGCGGGGCGACTATCGGTGCTGGAGATTGCGGTTTTTTGACAAAGACGGATGTCTGCGTCGAATTGTCGAGGCGAGTGACCGCCGAGACAATTCGCGCAGAATGATCCAAAGGCTTCAGGCTTGGGTGTTGACCGACTGGCCCGGCTGGATTTCGGGCGCCGGGCCACCCTTGGAAACACCGACCATGGCGGCGCGCAGCAGGCGGCCATGCTGCATGTAGCCGGCCGCGATCACCTGCACGACGGTACCGCTGGGCTGGGTCGGATCCTGCACCTCGAACATCGCCTGATGCAGATTCGGATCGAAGCGCTGGCCCTTGGGGTCGATGCGGGAAATACCGTGGCGTTCGAATACCGACAGCAACTCGCGCTCGGTCGCCTCGACGCCGACCACCAGATTGCGCATCGGTTCGGATGCTTCGCCCTCGGCCTTGGGGGCACTTTCCAGTGCACGGCGCAGGTTGTCGGCCACCGTCAGCACATCCTTGGCGAATTTGCCCGAGGCGTATTTGACGGCGTCTTCCTTTTCGCGTTCCAGACGCTTGCGCAGGTTCTCGCCCTCGGCGGCGGTGCGCAGCAGGCGGTCCTTCAGCTCGGCAACCTCGGCCTGTGCCTTGGCGAGGGCGTCAGCCTCCGGCGCCGTTTCGGCTGCCGGCTGCGACTGACCAGCATTCAGGGTCGGTTCAATTCTCTGGTTATCGTTCTGGCTCATAGGGGTCTCTCTGCAAGGCCCTGCATATACGGATGGCCGCGCGGAAATGAAAGGGGTGTGTTCGGAAATCCCTGGTTTTTAGCCGATCAGCCGGCCAACCACCTGGGCCGTGAAATCCACCATCGGCACCACCCGGGCGTAATTCATGCGGGTCGGGCCGATCACGCCGATGGCGCCGACAATACGCTGCTGCTGGTTCTGCAGTGGCGCAACAATCAGCGAACAGCCGGCCCGGCGGAACAGCGTGTTCTCCGAGCCGATGAAGATGCGCACGCCTTCGCCGCCCTGGGTCAGGTCGATCAGGCGCAGCATCTCCTCGGAATTCTCCAGCTCTTCCATCAGATTGCGGATGCGTTCCAGATCGGCCATGGCCGCCACGTCATCCAGCAGGTTGGCGCTGCCGCGCACGATCAGCGTGCCGCGATCCGGCTCGCCGCCCCAGACCGCCAGGCCGGCCTCCACCACGCGGGCGGCCAGCTGGTCCAGTTCGGCCTTGCGCAGGCTCAGCTCATGCATGATCTCGATGCGCGCCACGCCCATGGTGCGGCCCTTCAGGCGCCGCGACAGGAATTCGCCGGCCTCGTTCAGCGCCGCCTGGGTCAGGTCGACCGGCAGATCCAGCATGCGGTTTTCCACCTGGCCGGATTCAGACACCATCACCACCAGGGCCTTGCCCGGACCCAGCGGCACGAATTCGACATGGCGCAGTGGCGCGTCTTCCTTGGGCGCCACCACCAGGCCGGCATGGCCCGACAGGCCCGACAGCACGCCGGTGGCTTCCTTCAGCACATCCTGGAAGCCGCGGCCCGAGGCGGCAACGCGGCCTTCGATCGAGCTGCGCTCGTCCTGGGTCAGGTCGCCGACCTGCAGCAGGCCATCGACGAACAGGCGCAGGCCGCTTTCGGTCGGCAGGCGGCCGGCCGAGGTATGCGGGGCGTAGAGCAGCCCGGCATCTTCCAGGTCGGCCATGGTGTTGCGGATGCTGGCCGGCGACAGGCGGTGCTCCAGCCGCTTGGAAATGAAGCGTGAGCCCACCGGTTCGCCGGTGGTCATGTAGGTCTCGACGACCAGCCGCAGGATATCGCGGCTCCGCTGGCTCATTTCCTGGATCATGGCTACCAGACTTAAGAACCTGCCGGGGCCACGTCAATGCTGAAGAACGGGCTATCCAGGCAGCGGGCGACGCCAAATCACCCAGTGCTGTGCCCGGATATGGAAGCCGCATCTCTCATACAGCCGGGCCGCCGGGTTGTCGGGGAAGACATGGAGAAACGGGATTTCACCGCGCTCAAAAGCGGCTGCCATCAAATGTCGGACGAGGATGGCACCCAGGCCCCGGTTGCGTGCAGCCGGGTGCACGCAAATGGCGCTCAGTTCAATATAATCCTGACAGCGGAAGCGTTCGCCCGCCATGGCAATCAGAGATCCGTTTGCAGCGTCACGAATGCCGACATACTGGCCGAGCAGAGCTGTTCGATTGGAGAAGGGACCGGGCTTTCCGATGTCGGCAAGTGCCATCATATCCGGTATGTCGCCTGGATTCAGCAGCAGTATCTCAGCCTTATCCCCAGCTTGCTGTTGTGGCGCTCGTTCAGCAACCATCTGCAGGATTGGTCGCGCGCTGAGTGTTTCCCAGCCCGGAGGCGTGGGTTCTTTCTGTGGGCGGAACAGGCGTGCCTCATGACCCATCAGGCCGGGCGCAAGATCAGCGTAGGCTTTTGGTGTCGATTCAACAATGGCAGAGAAAGGCGCCATATCGCGTGGATAATGCCGTGCCAGGCCACTGCCAGTCGCAAAGGCGACGTGCAGCGTGGTCAGTGCCGACCAGATGACGTTATCGAGCGGATGATAGGCGATGCCATTCGTCATGTCGCGTGGACCTTAAAGGAGGAAAGGGCTTAGTATCCTGTCGGCCTATTCAACGCTGGCCGGATTCGGACTCCGTCCCGGAGTACGCTTATGCTCGATCATGACGAATGCGAATGCGCCAGAATGCGGCGAGACCCTGCCTATGACGGCCGATTCTTCACCGGTGTGCGGACGACCCGCATCTACTGCCGGCCGGTTTGCCCGGTGCGGCCGGCGCGGGCGACGAATGTCGACTTCTATCCGACCGCCGCCGCTGCGGAGGCCGCCGGTTTTCGCCCTTGCTTGCGCTGCCGGCCGGAGACGGCGCCATTCAGTCCGGCCTGGAGGGGCAGCCGGGCGACTGTCGACCGGGCTGCACGCCTGATTGTCCGCGAGGGTGCGCTGGATGGTGAAGATGCCTCGGTGGAAATGCTGGCGGCTCGTCTGGGCATCGGTGCGCGGCATCTGGCGCGACTGTTTGCCCGCCATCTCGGCGCCAGTCCTTTGCAGTTGGCGAAAACGGCGCGGGTGCAGCGCGCCAAGCGGCTGCTGGACGAAACCGATCTGCCGATGACGGAAGTAGCGCTGCAGGCCGGTTTTGGCAGCCTGCGGCGTTTCAATAGCGTCTTTGCCGAAGTCTATCGCCGTCCGCCCAGCGCCATTCGCCGCTCCCGACGATAGTTCAGGGTTTCATCCCGGCAGGCGCCAGGCTGCGCTCTTCCTCGCGCTGGGCCTGCCGCAAACGGGCGGCTTTGGCCGCCTCTTCGCGGCGTTTCAGCAGTTCATAGACCACGGCGCCCAGCAGGGTGACGGCGATGATCAGCACGGCCAGGGCGCTGATCGCCGGGGTGGTGCCCTGGCGCAGGCGGCCGGCGAGCACGGTGGTCAGCGTCTTGTCGGCCAAGATCGAGAAGGTGGTGGTGTTGTAATTCTCGAACGACGACAGGAAGGCGAGCGCGGCGGCCGACAGGATGGCCGGGCGCATGAAGGGCAGCAGGATGTGCAAAAACACCTGCGGATGGCTGGCGCCGAGGTCCAGCGCGGCTTCCTCCTGGGCGCGGTCGAAGCGCTGCAGCCGGGCCAGGAAGATCAGCATGGTATAGGCCGAGATGAAGCTGGATTGCGCCACCACGGTCATCAGCGTGCCGTCATAGAGGAAGCGCGTGCCGGTGGCGCCGGTCATCTCGCGCCAGAAGATCACGGTGGAGATGCCGATGATCACGCCCGGCGTCAGCACCGGCGACACCACGATCAGGTAATAGAATGAACGCGCCCGGGCATAGACCTGGGTCATCAGGATGGCGGCGGCCAGGCCGACCGGTACCGAGACCAGCACCACCAGGAAACCGATCCACAGCGAATTCTTCAGGCCATAGATGATGTCGCTATCGCGCAGCAGGCCGTCGAACCATTTCAGCGTGAAACCTTCGAAGGGATAAACCTGCGGATAGCTGGACGCGTTGAAGGCGGTGATGCCCATGATCACCAGCGGCCCGAACAGATAGAGGAAGAACAGGCCGATATAGAACCAGATGGCGATGCGGTTGATGGCTACACTGTTCATCGCGCGATCTCGCCCAGTCCGACGCGGAACAGCCGCAGCACCAGCAGCACGAAGACGATGCAGGCCAGCAGCAGGATGAAGGCATAGGCGGCGCCCTGCTGCCAGTTGAAGGCCTGGTAGAAGCGGTCGTAGACGATCGGCGTGAACCACAGCGTGCGTGGCCCGCCCAGCACCAGGGGGGCGGCCAGCGCGCCGGCATTCAGCATGAAGACCAGCGTGGCGCCCGAGGCGATGCCGGGCTTGGCATGCGGCATCACCACCGACCAGTGGATATACCACCACGGCGCGCCGAGATCGCGGGCGGCCTCGATCTGGTTGCGGTCCAGGCTTTCGATGGCGTTGTAGAGCGAGAACATCATCATCAGCAGATAGGCATAGGCCAGGCCGGCATAGAGCCCGACATCCAGCCCGAGGAAATCGATCGGCTGGTCGATCACGCCGGTCTTGAGCAGCAGGGTGTTGATCACGCCCTGGCTGCCCAGCAGCACGCGGAAGGCAAAGGCGCGCAGCACCTCGTTGACCCAGTAGGGCGTAATCAGCAGCAGCATGAAGATGCGCACGCGCGCCCTGGTAGTCACCTGCGCCATGTAGAAGGCGAGTGGATAGCAGAGGACGAAGTTGAGGATCGTCACCAGCACGGAGGCGCCGATGGTGAGGAAGAAGGCCTTGATATGGGTGGTATTCCAGTTCGCCGAGGATGTGGTCGAGCCGTACAGGAAGTAGTGGTAGTTCTCCAGCGTGTAGACATCGCGCGGCCCGCCGGTCTGCGCCGGGGTCAGCTTGGGCCGCAGCGACAGATCGACCATATAAAGCTGCGGCAGCACGATCATGATCACGGTCCACAGGCCGACGGCGATCACCAAGTAGCTGGAGATCGCGATGCCGTTGCGGCGCCAGAAGGAAACTGGTGCCAGTGAGCCGAGCTTGCGGCGCTCCAGCATCGAGAGAATGAAAAAGGCCGCAATCACCACCAGCGGCAGGGCCAGGATCAGGCTATGGCCAACCGAGCTGTGCATGCTCAGTCCCGGCCGAAGCTCTCGCGCGGCAGCACCAGGGCGTCCTCGACCGGGTAGCCGATGACGGCCTCGGCGCCGATAGCGGGCACAGCGGCGGCGTCCGTGCGGCCCAGTGTCATCGTGATCTTCTGTCCGGTATCGCCGGCATTGAAGGCCACATGGGTGAGACTGCCTTCATAGGCCATCTCGCTGACACGGCCGCCGATCCACTGGTGTTCGCTGGGTGGATTGGGCTGCAGTACATCGGGGCGGATGAACAGCACGGCTTCCGATCCTTTGATCAGGCCGCGCGCATTGCGGCCCTTGAGCAGGCCGATTGGTGTTTCCACCACGGCAATGCCATCGTCAGAGGCCATCACCTTGCCGATGAAGGCATTGTTCTCGCCGACGAAGGAGGCAACGAAAGCGGTGCACGGCGCCTCGTAGATGCTGCGGCCATCGCCGACCTGTTCGATCACGCCGCGATTCATCACGGCAATGCGGTCCGACATGGTCAGGGCCTCGCCCTGGTCATGGGTGATGTAGATGAAGGTGATGCCGACCCGGCGCTGGATGGCGCGCAGTTCGTTGCGCATATGCTGGCGCAGCTTGAGATCGAGTGCCGACAGCGGCTCGTCCAGCAGCAGAACTTTCGGCTCGACAGCAAGGGCACGGGCAATCGCCACACGCTGCTTCTGGCCGCCCGACAATTCATCCACGCGCTTGCCGCCCTGGTCGGGCAGGGCGATCAGATCGAGCAGTTCATCGACCCTGGCATTGCGTGCGCGGCGGGACAGGCCGCGCACGCGCAGGCCATAAGCGATGTTGTCGGCCACGCTCATCATCGGGAAGAGTGCCAGATTCTGGAAAATCAGTGCAGTGGGGCGTTTGTTCGGGCCGATGCCCTGCATGTCGCGGCCATCCAGCAGCACGCGGCCTTGGGTGGGTTCGATAAAGCCCGAGATGGTGCGCAGCAGCGTGGTCTTGCCGCAGCCCGAAGGACCAAGGAAAGAGAAGAATTCGCCGGGCGCGATCTGCAGCGACGCATCGTCAACGGCGAGGAAATCACCGAAGCGGATGCTGACATGATCCAGCGTGATGGCGGCAGTCAGGGGTGCGGTCATGATCTGTGGCGAGACAGGACGGCTGGCGCCGGCAGCGACTTGCCGCCGGCGCCGCCGTATTACGCGGCCTTGAACTTTTCGGCGTATTGCGTGCGCAGCTCGGCGAACCACGAGGGCTCCGGCGGGCGATGCCACAGTTTGGTGGTCGCATCGTCGGGGAAAGCTTCGGTGAAGTTCTTCTTCGCCACATCCGATAGCAGCACATCGGCGCCCTTGGCGACTGGGTTGTAGCCTGAGCCATCGGCGACCTTGGCCGAGACTTCCGCCGTATGCAGGTAGTTGATCCACTCATAGGCCTGGGCGACATTCTTCGCGCCGGTGGTGAGCGCCCAGCCATCGAGCCAGGCGATTGCGCCTTCCTGCGGCGCCATATAGGAGACCGGCCGGCCCTGTTTCTTGAGCGACAGCGCCGGGCCATCCCAGGTCTGCCCGATCACCACGCCGTTTTCCATGAAGCCGGATTTGGTGTTGTCGGCCGAGTCCCAGAACTGTTTGATCCAGGGCTTCTTGCTGACGGCGAATTTCAGGATCTCGTCGTAGATTTTCTTCATGGTCGCCTCGTCCTTGAAGGCGTCCATCATGCGGTTCGAGGGCAGTTTGCCGATACGGTCCCACCACAGGCCGATACCGAGCAGCAGGGAATGCGGCCGGCCCTGCACCTTGCCCTTGAACTCATCATCCCAAAGTGTGCCGTAGCTGAGCGTCTTGTAGTCCAGCTTGGCCTGATCGGTGCGCCAGGCGATGGCCTCGCTGCCCCAGCAATGCGGCACATGATACAGCTTGGAATCCCAGGTCCAGACGCTGGTCGAACCTTCCAGCATTGCTGGCAGCAGGTTGTCGAGCTTCAGCTTGTTGGTGTCGAAGGGCCGCAGCACGCCGATATCCTTGAACTGCGGCGCGCGGTCGCGGGTCGGCTGGCACAGGTCAAAGCCGGTGCCGGCGGTCGCCTGCAGCTTGTTGATCTGCTCTTCGTTCTGCGAAAACGGCGTCTTGTTGATTTTGATGCCGGTCTTTTTCTCGAAATCCGGGATCACCGGATCGGGCAGTTCGTCATCCCAGTGCAGGATGCTGAGCGTGCCCGATGACGACCGCGCATCCTGGACGAACCACGGGCCGAGGGCGGCGACAGTGCCGGCCGCAACCGTGGATTTCAGCAGGGTGCGGCGGGTGAAGGCATGGGCGGCACGATAGGTGGTTAAGGCGGAAGGAACGCTGTCACGCTTCTTGGTCATCGCAAATCCTCCTCTGGATACCAGAGAGGATGTCAGCAGGATTCATGCCATGCGCGGACTCGGGCACAGGTGCGAACGGAGCGGCAATTGCGCGGCTCTGCTGCACCCCAGGCGAGCAGGATGGATACGGACTGCTCCGAATCAGGGCAGCCGGTCAGGCGGGGTTGAGCCACCAGATCGCGGCATTGAGCCAGACGGCGAAGCTGACCCAGGCCAGGTATGGCGCCAGCAATAGGGCTGCCCGGCGGTCATGGCGCCAGAACAGCGTGGCGGTTGTGGCAATCGCAGCCCACAGGATGGCGATCTCGGCCAGGGCCAGGTCCGGCCGCTGCAGCCCGAAGAACAGCGCCGACCAGGCGAGGTTCAGCAGCAGCTGGATGCCGAACATCGTCAGCGCGCCACGCGCCCGGCGCAGGCCGGCGCTGCGCCAGACCAGCCAGGCGGCAATCGCCATCAGCGCATAGAGCAGGGTCCAGACAATGGGGAAGGCGAGGTCCGGCGGTGTCAGGGCGGGCTTGGCCAGCGTCGGATACCAGCTTTTCACCGGGCCGGCGGTGATGGCGCCGCCCAGTCCAGATATGGCGAAGCAGGCTATGAGGCTGAGTGCCAGCGCACCAAGGCTTGGCAGCGACAGCACGGGATGGCGCGTGTGGCGTCTATACATGGATGCAGACTCTAGGCCGCACTGCGGACGACGCAAGGGCGGGTTATGGCTTCGCTCCTGCCGGTGCGACGACCGAGCTGGTGAGTCCCATGGCGTCGAGCGATTTCCGCACGCCGCCATTGGCCTTCTGTTCCTCGATGACCGTGCTGGCATAGACGAGGGCTGCGGCCCTGCCGCGGGGCACCGCTACGGCGGTCATCGTATTGAGGAAGCCGCCATCGAGTACGCGGGAGCCCGGCACCTTGCCGAGCAGGCCGACCAGCGATTCCCGCGACAGGCCGATGGCTTCGGCATTGCCGGCATTCACCAGTGCCACGGCATCGTCCACGCCGCGCACATGGACAACCTTTGCCTGCTTGAGGAAGGCGGCGGCGGCGCGCGCCGTGGCGGTGCCTTCCACGCCGGCAACGCGGATATCGGGCCGGTCCACGTCAGCCAGTGTTTTGACATTGGCGTGGCCGGCCACCAGCAGCGTGCTCTGCAGCAGATGATAGGCCGCGCCGAAATCCACCAGTTTGGCGCGGGCGGGGTCGTGGGGCATGAAGGTGACGTCCCAGGCATCCGTGTCGCCGGCTGCCGTGATTTCGCCGGTCGAGGCATAGGCCACGAACTGCACCGGCCGGCCGGCCTTGGCTGCGATGGCGTTGCCCAGATCGACGGTCACCCCCTTGAACTGTCCGCTGGCATCCTTGATCGCATAGAGCGCAGAGGGTGCCGGTGATATGGCGATGGCCACGCGCACCGGCCCTTTGGGGGCCAGTTCGCCCAAGGGTGCCGGCTGCGCCTGGGTGGGACCGGTCAGGACTAGCGCAGCCGCAAAGGCCGCCAGATTCAGGATAGCGCGCATCATTCCTCCCGCCGGCCTTATGGCCGTTCAGGCAAGTCTAGCGGGGCCCGATACCGGCCGACAGCCGGGAACGCCAGATGGCGGTCCGATCACGACGTATTGTGTGGAACTGTGGGATTTATCTGGAAATTTGGAGCGGGCGAAGGGATTCGAACCCTCGACCCCAACCTTGGCAAGGTTGTGCTCTACCCCTGAGCTACGCCCGCTCGGCGCTGGTTTTGCCGGCAGGGCCGGCAGGCCGGGAAAACCCGGTTCGGTCATTGGGAAACCCGAAGGCGGGAAACCCGAAGACCGATCAACCGACGGGGTGCCGGTTGCAGGCGCGCACTATACCCAGCCATGACTCCGATGCAAGCATCTCGTTTGACAAAATAACCGTCTGGCCAGGGGCTTCAACAGGCCCCGTGAAAGCGGTCAAGCCGCTGGGGAATCTGGGCTTATTCTCGCCTGGCATTTTGGCTGGGCACCAGCGAAACCCCTTGCGCCCGCAGGCCCGCTCCTGTATCTGGTGCGCCTCGCGCGGCAGGTCCGCGCGGCTTATGGGTCCCCATCGTCTAGAGGCCCAGGACGGCGCCCTCTCACGGCGCAAACCGGGGTTCGAATCCCCGTGGGGACGCCAACTTCAGGCATATATGAGCGTACTGGCCATCCGGTTCCGGGTTCTTCGGGCACCGTGAAGGGGGTTTTCTCGGGGTTGGCCCAAAACGTCGCTGGTCAGGGCGCGCGATCCATCATTAAATGGACTGGATTTCGCCGGGTCGGGAACCAATCATTAAGAATGGTTGTGTACCAGTGTCCCTCGGCAACTGTGGCCTGTTTTCCGACATGGCCACAGTCGGGGTTGTCGTTCACATTAAGTGGGCGTCCTGCTGTTGAATTTACCGGTATTGATCTGAGCGTGATGTGGCAGGCATCCGCAGAAATAGATCATGAGGGTCTGCATGAGCAGTGTTGCGGTCGTTTCACAGGAAGACACGTATGGCCTGAAGGCCTTCGTGGATGCAGCTGCGGGCGGTGCCCCGGTGCTGCAGGAAGTCAATAACTACCACCTGTCCTACGCTTTTCAGAAGCGGCTGGGGCGGGCGGAACTGATCATGATCTCGTCCACCGGCCACCGCGCCGTCTATGTGCAGTATGTGCGCATGGATGACAATGGCGGCATCCTCGGCCGCCCGCCGATCACGCCGGATGTGGCGAAATTCATCTTCGACAATTTTGCCGTCCGCGGCCACACCGAATCCTTCAACATCCTTGCGCGCGACCTGGAAACCGGTCGCCTGTCGGCCCGCCTTGCCGCGCCGAAGCCCGAAGATGTGCGCCACAAGCTGGGCAACACGGAAAACAGCTTCACCGCCACCGGTGCCAAGCTGGCCGCGCACTGGCCGATCTTTCACAAGCTGCGCGATACCGGCTATGGCAGCATCATCCGCGCCACGCTGACCAATCACCAGGTCTGCTCCTCGCGTTGCCATTTCTGTTCGACGATCGCCCGCAACAAACGCGACTCGGTCACGCTGGAAGAGGCGCAGAGATTCGTCACCACGCTGTATGACGATCAGGCGGCCTACAACCGCGAGCATTTCGCCAAATACAATGACGAATACCGCGCCTTGACCGGCAGTGATATTCGCCTGCGCGGCCTGATCCTCTCTGGCGGCGGCCAGCCGAACCTGTGGCCGCATTTCACCGAATTCGTGCGCTGGCTGGCTGAACGCGACATCGATCTCGGCCTGATCACCAACGGCTTCCCGCAGAAGATTCCGGAAGACGTCTACAAGCATTTCAAATGGGTGCGCATCTCGGTCACGCCGGCGGATGCGTCATCCTTCTACCCGGATGGCAAGTTCGAGGGGCAGTACATCCCCTCCACGCTGAAGAACAACCCCGATATCACGGTCGGCTATTCCTATGTGGATGGCCCATGGGCCGAGGAAGACATCCTGCCGCGCATCGACAAGTCGGCAGTGGAAAACGGTTTCCAGTACGCCCGCGTTCTGACCGACTGCAATCTGGGCCGCTCGGCACAGCTGCAGGCGCATCACAACCTGGCTGAAAAGCTGCACGATATCGGCCTGGTCAGCGATGAAGGCGTGGCGAAGTCACGGGTCTTCCAGCAGCTGAAGTATCACGGCACCGAGGACGAGGCGCAGAAGCTGTGGGACAAGGGTCAGTGCTTCCTGCAGTCCTACAACGTGTTCTGGGATACCACCGGCCATGAAGAGAATGGCCAATCCTACTGCTATCCCTGTGACTCGGTGACGGTGCTGTCCGACGACGCGGTCGAATTGAATTCGACCGCCTCCGAACGCCGCTTCAATTCCTCGAAATGGGGCACCGTGCCCAACACGGACGTGGCCAAGCTGTATACCGAAAAGCTGCATCCGTTCTTCGATCCGCGCGAGATCTGTCACTCCTGCCTGTTCATGCGCAACAATCAGGCCACCAAGGCCCTGATCGAGCGTGACAGCTATGACGACATCAAGCTTCCCGCCAACATCCAGCATCAGAACTTCCCATGACCGAGAAACTCCGCCTGGTGACTGAAAACGATCTGGATGCGCGTCGTCGCGCCCTGAACGCGGAATACGACGAAGACTACTACGAGCGCGGCGTGGTCGTCGGCAAATCCGGCTATATGAACTACAGCTGGATGCCGGAACTGACCATCCGCATGGCGCATTTCATGATCACCACGCTCGACATCAAATCGACCGATCGCGTGCTGGATTACGGCTGCGCCAAGGGCTACCTGGTCCGCGCGCTGCGCCTGCTGGGCGTCAATGCCGAAGGTGTCGATGTCTCGCGCTATGCCATCGATAATGTCGATGGCGCGGTCAAGGCGCATTGCCGCCTGATTGCCGACTCAGCCGATGCGCAGCTTTTCAAGGGACAATACGATCTGATGATCGCCAAGGATGTGTTCGAGCATATCCTCGAAGACGATCTGCGGACCCTGCTCAAGCATGCCCATCCGAACTGCAAGCGCATGTTCGTTGCGGTGCCGCTGGCGGCCGACGACCACTGCAATTCTTTCATCGTGCCGGAATACAACAAGGACATCACCCACATCACGATCAAGAGTTCGGGCTGGTGGACCAGGCTGTTCGAGGATGCCGGCTGGAAGGTCGATCATTTTTCGCACACCTTCCCCGGCGTGAAGGAAAACTGGACCGGTGCCTGGGTCGATGGCAACGCCTTCTACAGCATTTCGTCCGGGAAGGCCTGACCGGGGGATTATCTCATTCCCGGACCGGACCTCGCAGAAGAGGGAATTGCCCGGCTGGAATCTTGCCGGCAGCAAATTTTCCGTGCGCGGGTTGATGCATTTACGTTCAGACATTGGAAATTCCTCACACCGCGCCTGATCGGAAAAGCAGTCCCGCGTCGTTAACGACCGAGCAAGGTGGGTAGGATACTTTCACTGAGCAGATGGCAGGGTACGTAACGCCATCAAGGAGAACGGCCGTGTCAGAGCAAGTCGCTACCAGCGATATCACCGATCCCAACACCCATTGGTGCCGCGTCGTCATGGACCGCGAGACCAGGAAGTTGATGAGCGGCATAGACTACCCGAATATGTCCGCCCTGGAGATTTCAGGTGCGGCCTGGAAGGATTTCGGTTTCAAGGACTATACCGTAGCTGTCTATCCGGAATTCGATGTCAGCAAGCATGTTGCCTACAAGCCGGGCGGCGGCCAGTTCGACGTCGTGATTGCCGAACAGGTGATGGAGCATGTGCCCACTCCCTGGGTGGCGGTTACCGGCATGCGCGCCAGCCTCACGGATGGCGGTTATCTGCTGATCACCGTGCCTTTCTTCATCCGCGTGCATGGCCATCCCAACGATTACACCCGCTGGACCGAAAGCGGCCTGCGCAACATGCTGGAATGGGCCGGCTTCAAGCCGGAGAATATTCAGACCGGCTCCTGGGGCAACCGGGCCTGCGTGAATGCCAATTTCAAGGGTTCGGTCTGGCGTGGCGAGCCCTACGATCCGGCGAGCCATTCGCTGGAAAATGAGCCGGATGTACCGCTGATGGTTTGGGTTCTGGCCCAAAAATAAGCCAACTCCTGCGACAATGACAAATTTCGATCTCCGCTATATCAACCTGGATCAGGCGACGCAGCGCCGGACCATGGTGGAGCAAAGCTATGCCCAGAGCGGATTTTCACGGCGCTGGTCCTTTGAGCGCTTTTCCGCGATCTCAGCGGACTCCGCTGTGGTTCGTGATGCGCCGGGCCGGTTGAGCGGGCCTTACAAGGGCAATTTTCTCAGCCACATGACATGCACCAGGCAGTCGATCGGCCGCGACGCCCATCTTTTTATGACCGAAGACGATGTGCAGTTCTGCGATCAGACCGGCCCCATCCTGGAAGGCATCATCGATGCCATGGCAGATGATTCCTGGGATGTCATTCGCACGGAAATCAGCCTGCTGAGCGCGGTGGATTTTCCAAAGATTTACAAGCTGAGCGTATCTGAGGCGGGACGGGAAAAGGTCAGGCTGCTCGATCTGGGCGGCCTCGATTGCCCCAGCACGGGGGCGAGCGCCTATATCGTCAATCGCAAGTCGAAGCAGAAATTCATCCAGGTGATGGATGCGCTGGTTGCCCATAACGGCGGCTTGAACTTCCCTTTTGATGTTTGCCTGCATGACATGATCCGCCACAAATTCCTGCTCGGCTATGTGACGGTTCCATTCCTCACCGCGCCGTCATTCCATGCCGACGAAACGCAGGCGCCCATGATGAACGCCGGCCAGGCGACACCCCAGGACGAGATGGTCCGGTTGTTTAACCAAAGGCTGCTGGAACTGATGTCGGCTTTTCGGCGGCTGGTATGGATCGGATATGCGCCCGATCAGGTACTTCCCGCCAGCTATGGCGCCGGGAATGATCTCTTTCGCATGACCGAGCAGGACCTGCTGTTCCAGCGGATCGCCAGCTGGATGCTCACCCTGCAGCAAAATATTCCATACAGCAGCGACTTCCGGCTGCAATCACCCGAAATCAGTCGGGACATCCCCGCCTATCAAGACAGGATAGCATAATGGCTGACTTTGATCTGTTTTATATCAATCTGGATCAGGCAGTGCAGCGGCGTGAGCTGATCGAGAAGAGTTTCGCCGATAGCAAATTCTCCAGCCGCTGGACCTTCAACCGTTTCCCTGCCGTCTCGGCGACCTCGGAGATGGTGCTGCGTGCGGAAGGCAAGTTGAGCGGGGCCTATAAAGGCAACTATTTCAGCCATGTCGAATGCGTGCGGCAATCGATAGGTCGTGACCGGCATCTGTTCATGGCGGAGGATGACCTGGAGTTTTGCGCCGAGACCGGCCCAATTCTGGAACAGATTGTCGATACCGTGCCCGAGGATTCCTGGGACATCATCCACGCGGAAATCACGCTGATGAGCGCGCGCGATTTTCCAATGCTGTTCAAGCTGGATCGCCAGTCCGAGGGACGCAAGAAGGTCAAGCTGATCAACCTCGTCGGCTTTCCCTATGCCTGTTCCGGTTCAGGCGCGTATATCGTCAACCGCCGCGCGAAAGAGAAATTCATCGCGTTCATGGACAGCACGGTGAAGAATTACGGTGGGCGCATCGATCATCCGTTCGACATCTGCCTGCGCGGCGCGCTCAAATTCGGCGGCCTGACCGGCTTTCTCACCTTTCCCTTCCTGACTGCACCGTCGATCCATGCCGACCAGACCCAGGCCCCCTGGGGCGCCTATGACGCTTCGGTCGAGCAGGTGAAGCAGATCCATCTCGAACTGATCAATGCATTCCGTCGCCTGGTCTGGGTGGGCTATTCGCCCGACAAGGTGATGCCAGACGTGCTGAACCGTCACGGGCATGAAATGCTGCTCATGAGCGAGCGCGACAAGCTGTTCCAGAAGATCATGCCCTGGCTGATGTACCTGCAGTACAACGCGCCTTACACCGACTACAACTACCTTAAGTTCCTGCCGCAGCAGTTCGACTGCATCGCAGCCGGCAAGGATTCCGACCCGCCCTGAATCTGCCCGCCGGCGTTTTTCAGTTGGCGGCGATCTCTTCGGCCGGCATGTCGACCGGTACGCCCGGCTCGCTCTTGGAGCAGCGGATGGTCAGCGCGGTTTTGACATGCGCGACATTCTGCAGTGCGGTCAGTTCCTTGGTCAGGAAGGTCTGATAGGCGTCCCAGTCGCGTGCCACGATTTTCAGAATGAAATCATTCTCGCCGGCCAGCATGTAGCATTCACGCACCTGGGCCCAGCCGGCCACGGTCTGCTCGAAGGCCACCAGGTCATGCTCGGCCTGGCTGTTCAGCCCCACCATGGCAAAGACAGTGACGCCGTAGCCCAGCAATTGCGGGTTGAGGTCGGCATGATAGCCCTTGATATAGCCGGCCTCTTCCAGAGCGCGCACCCGGCGCAGGCAAGGCGGTGCGGAGATGCCGACCCGCTGGGCGAGGTCGACATTGGTCATGCGGCCATCGGCCTGCAGATCGGTAAGAATCTTGCGGTCGATGAGGTCGAGTTTGACGCGTTGCATGGAAATTTTCTCAAAGGGGAAGATTGCGCAATAATATTATAATTTCTCGCAAGAATCCAAGGGTTGCGGCCGAAAGAAAATTGCGTGTACGGAGGAACTCAGCTCCTCATCCAGGCTATTGCCGCCCCAGCCAGTGCGGTTGTTGTCACGCACACGGAAAATACTTCTATCGACGATTTTCCCAGTTTTGCCAGGCTTAATTACTTCAAAAACACGGTAATGCCTTCATTCCCTTGGCAGGATGCCCGATTACTCGAAAATTCCTTCAATAAGTATCCAAGACTGGTGCCCATGGAGAAGCGGTCCTCTAGCAGGCGTCATGAGACTCCGGAAGTGATTTTCCACGTATCCTACGTTTTCAAATGATCGTTTGTAGGCAACTTACTGCACTTGGAAAATGCGATGATGTACGGATACGCTAGAGCAAGTACCTCTGAGCAAAATCTGGATTCCCAAGTTGACGCGCTGCTTGAGGCTGGATGCAGCCATGTAATAAGTGAAGTTGGATCAGGGGCGTCACGCAATCGTCCAGAACTATCGCAACTGCTTCAGGCGCTTCGTCCTGGCGATGTTCTCGTCGCCTGGAAACTCGATCGCGTAGCGAGAAGTTTGCAGCACCTACTAGAAGTGATCAGCACCATTCAGAAGACTGGGGCGCATTTCAGATGCCTTACCGCACCGATTGATACTAATTCACCGACCGGGACGTTGATCTTGCAAATCCTCGGCGCCATCGCGGAATTTGAGCGAGGCCTAATCCGAGAGCGAACGTTAGCCGGGCTACAATCCGCAGCAAATCGAGGCAGGACCGGAGGTAATCCTAAGCTGAAGAGTGGTGATAAAAACCATGTCAAACTGCTTGTTGATCTTAGAAGGAAGACATTCCAAGAAAAGGTACGGCGCAATGCCAAGCTTTGGCTCCCTATAATTAGGAAGAGTCGTCCACAAAAGAGTTGGAATCGCTGTCTCACGCAGGTCAACGCAAAATGCCCGCGGAACTCTCAATTCACGCTCCCGAAATTATTGCGCCATGTAAAGGTCGGGATCGAGCTTGGTTGGCTTGAGGGATCAGTCTTAGAGCAAGCACCTCCGCTTATTTCGGCTCCGCTACTCTTAGAAGAAAGCCCAGCTATAAAAGTGATTGTCGTTGCGCTGAGAGCCAGGGCGAATTCTACGCTGCGCGAATTGGCTGCCGAGTTAAAGGCGGCGCGGATTCGAAGCCCTCAAGGCCTTAACGAATGGCCACTAAGTTCCGTTTCGAATTTGGTTAAGAGGGCGAGAATGCTGAGGTTCAGTTTGAACAGCTGATCGTGACAGCTAGGTGGCTGCCGATCTTCTGTATGGTAGCTTCAATGGAGCCGTCCTTTGCACTTACAAAGCTCTCCTCAGATCTATGCATCCACGGATACGCGAGAATGGCGCGTGTACCGGATGCCGTCGTTCTACAGCTAGTGCGGATTTCGGTTTTGCAGCGGCTGGCCGCTGACTATGCGACAAGACAGTGGCATGCCTCACCAGTCGAAATCCCTAGCGGGATTATAGGCCCTGACCCGGTCGAGCGGTCAGACGCTTTTAAGGGTTTGGTTCGACTGGCGTGGCCGAAAAGCCGCGCAGACGGCAGGATCGGTCTCCAGATACGGGCCGCCGATCAGATCGATGCAATAGGGGATGGCAGGAAAGACGGCTGCCAGGCATTCGGCTATGGCGCTCGGCTTCCCCGGCAGGTTCACGATCAGGCTTTGGCCGCGTATTCCGGCTGTCTGGCGCGACAGGATTGCGGTCGGTACCGACTTCAGGCTGACACTTCGCATCAGCTCACCGAAACCCGGCATCATTTTCTCGCAAATACTTTCGGTCGCTTCCGGGGTGACATCACGTAGGGCCGGGCCGGTACCGCCGGTAGTCACGATTAGCGGACACCGCTGACGATCTGTCAGTTCAGTGAGCGTCGCAGCAATCAACGGATGTTCGTCCGCAACGATGCGCGTCTCCGCATGCCAGGGGTTAGTCAGAATGCGCCGCAGTTCGGCGATGATGGCGGGCCCGCCGCGATCCTCGTAGATGCCGGCGCTGGCTCGATCTGATATCGTCACGACACCAATCGGTATGTCCTGATTCATTGTCATCATCCTGCTACATGGTTGTGCATCGCTCTGGTGCGGTTCCGGCGCCAGTTTCACAAGACGGCCGGGGTGGAAAATTGACCTTGATCAACAGGTCGACGCCATCAATTGCCCGGCGCGGCAACAGGCCGCAGCGCAATTAACAAGTCGTTCAGCATCACTGCGACGGTAATCGTATTCGCAGATTCATAGAAAGGATGCGAGATGACGATCACTGAACGAATCGATGCTATCACCCGCCTGGATGAGGTGAGCGCCAAGGCCGTAGCGCCAATCCCGCGATCTGTAAAAATCGAGCTGACCGGGCGCTGCAACTTTGCCTGCGCTTTCTGCGCGCGCGAGATGATGTTGCGTGATCAGAAAGACATGGACAAGGATCTGTTCAAACGCTTGGCACTGGAGATGCGGCAGGCGGGCGTTGAAGAGCTCGGCCTGTTCTATCTGGGAGAATCCTTCATGGTACCCTGGCTGCCGGAAGCGATTGCTCATGCGAAGACCGCGTGCGGATACCCTTATGTCTTCCTGACCACGAATGGATCTTTGGCCACGCGCGAGCGCGTGCGCGCTTGCATGGACGCAGGCTTGGATTCTTTGAAATTCTCTTACAATTTCGCCGATGCGGAACAGTTCAGTGATGTTGCCGGTGTGAAGCCACGCTATTTCGAGGCGATTAAGGCCAACATCCGTACCGCTCGCGAGGTGCGCGATGCTGGTGGGTACAGCTGCGGCATTTACGCCTCCTATATCGAATATGATGGTGAGCAGGGCCAGCGCATGCAGGCGGCGCTGGAAGATATCCGCGGCTATGTCGATGAGATCTACGCCTTGCCCCTTTACAATCAGGCCGATTTCGTCAGTGGCGAAGAAGACGTGCGCGGCTGGGCTTCCATTGCCGGTAATCGCGGCCGTGCCGCGGCCCTACGTGACCCGCTACCTTGCTGGGCGGTTTTCACAGAGGGGCATATCACCTGGGATGGCAAGCTGTCGGCTTGTTGCTTCGATCATGACGGCCGTTTCCATATGGGCGATCTGATGACGGAAGGTTTTGCCAAAGCCTGGAATTCCGAGACATTCCAGGCTCTGCGTGCGGCACATTTGAGGCGAGATGTGACCGGTACGGCCTGCGAAGGCTGCGTTGCCTATAAATAACCGGTATCAGCGCGCCGCGAAGTCCTGCAGCTCGGAAGGCTCGCTTGCGTCTGGCCGATTGCCCGACAGGGCAGCGGTCACGGGCCGATAAAGAGCCTGCAGGCGTTCTATATCGCTGACTTCAATGTGGTTTCCGCTGGCCCGGACACCACAGCTTCGCAGTTGTTGGAAGGTTCGGGACAGGCATTCGGAACTCATCCCAAGCTCTCCAGCAATGGTTTTCCGGTCATCGAGCAACTGGAAACTGGCCGGTCCTGCATTGGTGGTGCAGTGGCGCACCAGATAGCTGGCAAGGCGTTCGACCGCCGTATGCAGTTTGACTTCGCGCAGATGCTCGACCAGCAAGCGCCAGTGCCGGGCTAGAATCTCCACCATCATCATCGCAAGGCCATGCTCCGTTTCTAGGGCCTGTCGGAAACGAGTGCTTGGAATCAGAACGATGCGCGACGGAGTCTTGGTTTTGGCAGTCACCAGATAGGGCAGTTGCAGGATGGTGGCCGCGCTGACGAAGATTTCTCCGCTTCCAAAGGTGGTCACGACGGTCGTTTCGCCATCGCAGCATTCTGCGGTCAGGGAGACACGTCCGCTGAGGATCAGATGGACGCATTCGGATTCCTCGCCCTGACGGGTGAGAATGGCATTCTTGGGGAATTCCCGGACCGGGCAGCCACGCACCAAGCGCTCCGCGACCACGCCGCCTAATTTCCGGTAAATATCTGTTTTCTCGAAGAGTTCCTGATCATCAGGGCGCATGCCGTTGTCCTCCTGCCAATCACAAGATAACCCTCCCCGGTGCGACGGCATTGACCGACATCAAGCCCGTCGATCCGCGCAGCTGCGAAGAGATTTTGACAATTATCAAGAAATTGCACTGCAAAAAGCGGCCGACGGATAGCGGCTTGATCTAGGACAATCCGTTTTCTCGCGAAGCTTTCCATCGTCAGTCCACACAGCTCGTTGTCACTCGATACGGCTGCAGGAGCATGACAGATGATTGCGCGTTCAGACCCCGACACAAACCCCGCAGGCCAGACCCCGGCTCTGGTCATGAGTACGGTTGCATTCACCGTCTGCTTTGCGGTGTGGACGATCTTTTCCATCATCGGCATCCAGATCAAAGCGGATCTCGGGCTTAATGAAACCCAGTTCGGCTTGCTGATCGGCACGCCGATCCTGACCGGATCGCTCAGCCGCCTCATGCTTGGCATCTGGACCGACCAGTATGGCGGCCGCCTGGTTTACACCGTGGTCATGGTCGCAGCGGCGATCGCGACCTGGCTGCTCACCTCAGCCTATTCCTATGAAACATTTCTGCTAGCGGCGCTGGGCGTCGGCATCGCCGGCGGCTCTTTCGCGGTCGGCGTCGCCTATGTTTCGAAATGGTATCCTAAGCACAAGCAGGGCACTGCCCTGGGTATATTCGGCATGGGCAATGTCGGTGCCGCAGTCACCAAGTTCATTGCTCCCTTCGTCATGGTCGCCTTCGGCTGGGAGATGGTTGCCAAGGTCTGGGCCATCGGTCTGCTGGTGATGGCCGTCCTGTTCCTGCTGCTGACCAAGGACGATCCGGCCCAGGCCGAGCGCAAGCGCACCGGCGCCAAGCCGGAGCCGCTGCTGCGGCAGCTGGCACCGCTGAAGAACCTGCAGGTCTGGCGTTTTTCACTCTATTACTTCTTCGTTTTTGGCGCCTTCGTGGCGCTCGCCCTATGGCTGCCGCGCTATTACATGGGCGTCTACGGCCTCGACATCAAAACCGCCGGCATGCTGGGTGCGGCTTATTCTATCCCGGCCAGCCTGTTCCGCGCTTATGGCGGTGTTCTGTCGGATAAATACGGCGCCCGCCGGGTCATGTACTGGACCTTCATCGTCTCGGTGATCTGCACGTTCGTCCTGTCGTACCCGGCCACCGATTATGTCGTACATGGCATCAAAGGCCCGATCAGCTTCACGCTGGCCATCGGCTTCCTGCCGTTCACCGTCATCACTTTCGTGCTCGGCTTCTTCATGTCGCTCGGCAAAGCCGCCGTCTACAAGCATATCCCGGTCTATTACCCCGGCCATGTCGGGGCGGTGGGCGGCGTGGTGGGCCTGATCGGCGGCCTTGGCGGCTTTGTGCTGCCGATCACGTTCGGGGCTCTGAACGACATCATCGGCGTATGGACCAGCTGCTTCATGCTGCTGTTCGCCCTGGTCGCCACGGCGCTGACCTGGATGCATTTCACCATTCAACGCATGGAACGTCGCAAGCATCCGGGCCTGCGCGGACCGCAGGATCTGCCGGAACTGGCCGAAGGCGGCATTCCGGCGCGGATTTCGGGCAGCGCCCGGTAGAAGGAAGCCATCATCATGACTGTCACCAACGAAACCGCGGTGCCGCGCAAGGGTCATTGGCTAAGCCGCTGGGAGCCGGAAAATCCCCAGTTCTGGGATGCCACCGGCAAGGCGATCGCCTGGCGCACACTGATCATCACCACGGCCAACCTGACCATGGCCTTCATCGTCTGGTTCATGGTCAGTGCCCTGGTGGTGCGCTTGCCTGGCGCCGGGTTCAAGCTCAATGCCGGCGAGCTGTTCTGGCTGGCGGCCATGCCCGGACTGGCTGGCGGCTCGCTGCGCATCATCCACACTTTCCTGGTGCCGCTTTACGGTACCCGCAACGTGGTGGCGATCTCGACGCTCAGCCTGCTGATCCCGGCCGTGGGCTGGTTCTATGCTGTACAGGATCCCACCACGCCCTACTGGGTGCTGATGGTGCTGGCCTTCCTCGCCGGTCTCGGCGGCGCCAATTTCTCCTCCTTCATGCCGAGTACCAGCCTGTTCTTTCCCAAACGCCAGCTAGGCACAGCATTGGCGATCCAGGCCGGCATCGGCAATTTCGGCGTCAGCATCGTGCAGTTCGTCACGCCCTGGATCATCGGCCTGGCGCTGTTCGGCACGCTGGCTGGCGAGCCGCTGCCCTTCACCCGCGCGGGCGTGCAGAGCCAGATATGGCTGCAGAATGCCGCGCTGCTCTATGTGCCCTTCATTGCCCTGTTCGGCATCCTGGCCTGGTTCATGCTGCGCAGCGTGCCGGTGCGTGCCAACTTTCGCGATCAGCTCGATATCTTCAAGCTGAAGCACGGCTTCTTCATGACGCTGCTGTACATCATGACCTTCGGTTCGTTCTCGGGCTTTTCGGCGACCTTCCCGCTGCTGATCCGCCAGACCTTCGGCGGCTTCCCGAATGCGCCCGATCCGCTGGCCTATGCCTTCATCGGGCCGCTGATCGGTTCGGTCATGCGTGTGATCGCGGGTCCGCTGTCGGACCGCTTCGGCGGCGCCGTGGTCACGCAGTGGTCAGGTATCGGCCTGATCGCATGTGCCATCGGCGTGTCTTTCTATACTGCGCCGACCTCGATGGCTGATTTCCCGTATTTTCTCGCCTTCATGCTTGGCCTGTTTTTCTTCTCCGGTATCGGCAATGCCTCGACCTTCAAGCAGATGCCCATGCTGTTCGAGCCGCGCCAGGCTGCTGGCGTGATCGGCTGGACCAGCGCGATGGCGGCCTATGGTCCGTTCGCTGCCGGCCTGATGCTCGGTTACTCGATCACCCTGTTCGGTTCACCGAACGCCTTCTTCTACTGGGCCGCTTTCTATTACGCAGTCAATGTCGCCATCAACTGGTGGTACTACGCCCGCAAGGGCGCCCCGAATCCGTGCTGAATTCGAAACGGAGTGACCAGCCATGAGTCGTTTTCTCGATCGCCTAACCTATTTTCGCAAGCAAGTCGGCAGCTTCTCCGATGGACACGGCATCGTCACCACTGAGGATCGCGCCTGGGAGAATGCCTATCGCGACCGCTGGGCGCATGACCGCATCGTGCGCTCCACGCATGGCGTGAACTGCACCGGGTCGTGTTCGTGGAAGATCTATGTCAAGGGCGGCATCGTCACCTGGGAAACCCAGCAGACCGATTATCCGCGCACGCGGCCCGACCTGCCGAACCATGAACCGCGCGGTTGTTCGCGCGGCGCCAGCTACTCCTGGTATCTCTACAGCGCCAACCGGGTGAAGTATCCGATGATCCGCGGCCGGCTGATCCGGCTGTGGCGCGCGGCGCGGAAAACCCATCGCGATCCGGTCGCCGCCTGGCAGTCCATCGTCGAGGACAAGGCCAAGGCGAAGGAATACAAGTCTGCGCGCGGCCTGGGCGGTTTCGTGCGCGCGAACTGGGACGAGGCGAACGAGATCATCGCCGCTGCCAATGCCTACACGATCAAGGCCTTCGGGCCGGATCGCGTGATCGGTTTCTCGCCGATCCCCGCGATGTCCATGGTGTCTTATGCTGCCGGCAGCCGCTACCTGTCGCTGATTGGCGGCGTCTGCATGAGCTTCTACGACTGGTACTGCGATCTGCCGCCGAGCTCGCCGCAGACCTGGGGCGAGCAGACCGACGTGCCGGAATCGGCCGACTGGTACAATTCGACCTTCCTGATGCTCTGGGGCTCGAATGTGCCACAGACGCGAACGCCCGATGCCCATTTCATGACCGAGGTGCGCTACAAGGGGACCAAGGTCGCGGTGGTGACGCCGGATTATTCGGAAGCGTCCAAATTCGCGGATCTGTGGCTGCATCCCAAGCAGGGCACCGATGCGGCGCTCGCCATGGCCATGGGCCATGTCGTTCTGAGCGAATACCACGTCAAAACCCGCAGCAGCTATTTCGAGGATTACTGCCGTCGCTATACCGACATGCCCAACCTGGTCATGCTGGTGGAACGCGACGGGCGCCTCGTGCCCGACCGCTTCCTGCGCGCCTCCGATTTCGCCGACAATCTGGGCGAAGCCAACAACCCCGACTGGAAGACACTCGCCTTCGACGAGACCAGTGGCAAGCTGGTCACGCCGCTGGGCTCGATCGGTTTCCGTTGGGGCGAGCAGGGCAAGTGGAACCTGGAGGAGAAAGACACCGCGGGCAGCGAGACCAAACTGCGTCTGGGCCTTAAGGGCATCGAGGACGAGCTGAAGCCGGTCGCCTTCCCGTATTTCGGCGGCATCGTGAACGAGCATTTCCCGAACAATGCCCAGACGGATGTGATTGAACGGAAAGTCCCGGTCAAGCGCATCGAAACCAAGAACGGCGCGGTGCTGGTCACCGCGGTCTACGACCTGTTCATGGCTAATTACGGCGTCGATCGCGGCTTCGACGACCCGAACACGGCGAAGAGCTTCGACGATAACCAGCCCTATACGCCGGCCTGGCAGGAGAGCATCACCGGCGTGCCGCGTGAACAGGTGATCGCGGTCGCTCGCGCCTTTGCCGATAATGCCGACAAGACCAAGGGCAAATCCATGGTCATTCTCGGTGCGGCGATCAACCACTGGTATCACGCCGACATGAACTACCGCGGCATCATCAACTTGCTGGCGATGTGCGGTTGCATCGGCCAGTCGGGCGGTGGCTGGTCACATTATGTCGGGCAGGAAAAACTGCGGCCGCAATGCGGATGGCTGCCGCTGGCCTTTGCGCTGGACTGGCACCGTCCGCCGCGCCAGCAAAACTCGACCTCCTTCTTCTATGCCCATACCGGGCAGTGGCGATATGAAAAGCTGGCGGTGGAAGAGATCCTCTCGCCGGTGGCGCCGAAGAAGCTGACCGGCTCGCTGATTGACTTCAATGTGCGGGCGGAACGGATGGGCTGGTTGCCTTCGGCACCGCAGGTGGACCGTAATCCGCTGCAGATCGCCAGGGATGCTGCCGCCGTTGGACAGGAGCCGGCGCCCTATCTGGTCGACAAGCTGAAAAGCGGCGACATCCGCATGGCCTGTGAGGATCCGGACAATCCGGTGAACTTCCCGCGCAACATGTTCGTCTGGCGCTCCAACATTCTCGGCTCCAGCGGCAAGGGCCACGAATACTTCCTCAAATACCTGCTCGGCACCCAGCATGGCGTGCAGGGCAAGGATCTGGGCCAGGAAGGCGGGCGCAAGCCCGAAGAGGTGGTGTGGCGCGAAAGCGCGGAAGGCAAGCTCGACCTGCTGGTGACGCTCGACTTCCGCATGTCCACCACCTGCGTGTATTCTGACATCGTGCTGCCGACGGCCACTTGGTACGAGAAGCACGACATGAACACCTCCGACATGCATCCCTTTATCCATCCGCTGTCGGCGGCGGTTGATCCGGCCTGGGAAGCGCGCAGCGACTGGGAAATCTTCAAGGGCCTTGCCAAGAAATTCTCGTCGGTCTGCGAAGGCCATCTCGGCGTCGAGAAGGACGTGGTGATGACGCCGCTGATGCACGACACCCCGGGAGAGCTGGGACAGGCCTTCGAACCGAAGGACTGGCGCAAGGGCGAGATCGAGCCGATCCCCGGCAAGACCATGCCGCAGATCACCGTGATCGAACGCGACTATCCGAATACCTACAAGAAGTTCACCGCGCTGGGTCCGCTGCTGAGCAAGATCGGCAATGGCGGCAAGGGCATCAGCTGGAATACCCAGCATGAGGTCGAATTCCTCGGAAAGCTGAACGGCAAGGTCACCGAGCCGGGCGTCAGCCAGGGCATGCCGCGGATCGAAACCGACATCGAGGCGGCGGAAGTAATCCTGTCGCTGGCGCCGGAGACCAACGGCGAGGTGGCGGTGAAGTCCTGGGCGGCGCTGTCGAAGGCGACCGGCCGCGACCATACGCATCTGGCGCGCCCGCGCGAGGACGACAAGCTGCGCTTCCGCGACCTGCAGGCGCAGCCGCGCAAGATCATCTCGTCACCGACCTGGAGCGGGCTGGAATCCGAGCATGTCAGCTACAACGCCTGCTATACCAACGTGCATGAGCTGATCCCCTGGCGCACGCTGACTGGCCGTCAGCAGCTCTACCAGGATCATCCCTGGATGCTCGCCTTCGGCGAGGGCCTGTGCACCTACCGGCCGCCGATCGACACGCGCAGTGTTGCCGCCGTGCATGGCAAGCGCAGCAACGGCCATCCGGAAATCCTGCTCAACTTCATCACGCCGCACCAGAAATGGGGCATCCACAGCACCTATACCGACAATCTGCTGATGCTCACGCTGTCGCGTGGCGGGCCGATCGTCTGGCTCAGTGAAGTGGATGCCGCCAAGGTCGGCGTAGAGGATAACGACTGGGTCGAGGTGTTCAACGCCAATGGTGCACTTGTCGCCCGCGCCGTGGTCAGCCAGCGTGTCAACGAAGGCATGCTGCTGATGTATCACGCGCAGGAAAAGATCGTGAATGTGCCGGGCAGCGAGATTACCGGCGCCCGCGGCGGCATCCACAACTCGGTCACGCGCACCACGGTAAAGCCGACGCATATGATCGGCGGCTATGCCCAGCTGAGCTACGGCTTCAACTACTACGGCACGATCGGCACCAACCGCGATGAATTCGTGGTGGTGCGCAAGATGACCAATATCGATTGGCTGGACGGTCCGCGGGTCAGCACCGCGGCCGCCGAATAAGCCAGCACAGACCAAGGAGATTGCCCCATGAAAGTCCGTGCTCAAATCGCCATGGTCCTCAATCTGGACAAATGCATCGGTTGCCATACCTGCTCGGTGACCTGCAAGAATGTCTGGACCTCGCGCCAGGGCGTCGAATACGCCTGGTTCAACAATGTCGAGACCAAGCCCGGCATTGGCTATCCGAAGGAATGGGAAAACCAGGAGAAGTGGCAGGGCGGTTGGCGCCGCACCCGCAGCGGCAAGATCGAGCCGCGCATCGGTGGTCGCTGGCGCATCCTGTCGAAGATTTTTGCCAATCCGCATCTGCCGCAAATCGACGATTACTACGAGCCCTTCACCTTCGATTACGAGCACCTGCAGACAGCGCCGGAATCGCAGGCAACCCCGGTGGCGCGGCCGGTGTCGTTGATCACCGGCAAGCGCATGGAAAAGATCGAGTGGGGTCCGAACTGGGAGGAAATCCTCGGCACCGAATTCGCCAAGCGCTCGAAGGACAAGAATTTCGACGGGCTGCAGAAGGAAATCTACGGCCAGTTCGAAAAGACCTTCATGTTCTACCTGCCGCGCCTGTGCGAGCATTGCCTCAATCCAGCCTGCGTCGCCGCCTGTCCGTCGGGCTCGATCTACAAGCGTGAGGAAGACGGCATCGTCCTGATCGACCAGGACAAGTGCCGCGGCTGGCGCATGTGCGTCAGCGCCTGCCCCTACAAGAAAATCTATTACAACTGGCAGTCCGGCAAAGCCGAGAAATGCACCTTCTGCTTCCCCCGCATCGAGGCAGGAGAACCGACGGTCTGCTCGGAAACTTGTGTCGGCCGCATCCGCTATCTCGGCGTGCTGCTCTACGATGCCGACCGCATCGAGGAAGCCGCCAGCGCCGAGAACGAGCAGGATCTGTATCAGCGGCAGCTCGATATCTTCCTCGATCCCAACGATCCGGCGGTGATCGAACAGGCCCGGCGCGACGGCGTGCCGGAAAACTGGCTGGAATCGGCACGTCACTCGCCGACCTACAAGATGGCAATCGACTGGAAGATCGCCTTCCCGCTGCATCCGGAATACCGCACCCTGCCGATGGTCTGGTACGTCCCGCCGCTGTCGCCGATCCAGGCGGCTGCCGATGCCGGCAAGATTGCGATGTCCGACCAGATCCCCGATGTGAGTTCCCTGCGCATCCCGGTGAAGTATCTCGCCAACCTGCTCACCGCCGGCAAGGAAGAGCCGGTGGTCGAGGCGCTGGAGCGCATGATGGCGATGCGGGTGTTCATGCGCAGCCGCCATGTCGATGCGAAGGAGAATCTCGCGGTTCTTGAACAGGTCGGGCTCACGCTCGCCCAGGTCGAGGATATGTACAAGACTATGGCGATCGCCAATTACGAGGATCGCTACGTGATCCCGTCAACCCATCGCGAATATGCCGAAAATGCCTTCGACCTGCGCGGCAGTTGCGGCTTCTCCTTCGGCGCCGGCTGCTCCGGTGGCAAGGAACCGGCCAATCTGTTTGCGGCCGGCCAGCGCGCGGTCGGGGAGTGATGACCATGAGAATCCTGAAAGCCCTGTCGGCTCTGCTCGACTATCCGACCGCCGATCTGCAGTCGGCGCTGCCGGAAATCCGCGCGATGATCGCCAGCGATCTCAAGCCCAGCCAGAAAACCGCTACCGCACTCGACAAGATGGCGGCCGATCTCGGCGACAGCGACCTGATCGAACTGCAGGAACGCTATACCAGCCTGTTCGATCGCGGCCGTTCGGTGGCGCTGCATCTCTATGAGCATGTCCATGGCGACTCGCGCGATCGCGGTTCGGCGATGGTGGCGCTGATGGAGCTTTACCACAGGCATGGCTTTGCGCTGGATTCGAGCGAACTGCCGGACTATCTGCCGCTGCTGCTGGAATTCCTCAGCCAGATCGACCCGCAGGAGGCGCGTGGCATCCTGCGCGATGCCGCGCCGATCTTCGCCTTGCTGCGTGACCGGCTTGACAAGCGCCAGTCTGTCTATGCTGCGGTGCCTGCCGCGCTGCTTGCCCTGGCCGATGCGGCGGCGGTGGCCGCGCCAGTTCGTCCGCCAGAGGAAGACGACGACAGTTTCGAGGCCCTGGACCGGGCCTGGGACGAAGCCGCAGTCACCTTCGGTCCGGAAAACGACCCGCACCGCACCTCCGGTGGCGGCTGCGGCAAGGCCTCGGCCTGGGTGCAGGCTATCAACACCCCATCCCCGCGCTGATCGGAGGACCGTGATCATGATGCAGTATGTCGAACACTTCTTTTTTGGCATCTACCCCTATATCGGACTGAGCGTCTTCCTGGTCGGCAGCCTGGTCCGCTTCGAACGCGGCCAGTACACCTGGCGCAGCGGCTCGAGCCAGATGCTGCGTACCAGCCAGCTGCGCTGGGGCTCGAACCTGTTCCATATCGGGATCCTGTTCCTGCTGTTTGGCCATTTCGTCGGCCTGCTGACGCCGCACTGGCTGTATGAGCATTTCATCACCGCCGGAGCCAAGCAGATGGTGGCGGTGGTGTCCGGCGGCACGGCCGGTACGATCTGCTTCATCGGACTGACCCTACTGCTGCATCGCCGGCTGACCGATGCGCGCATCCGCGCCACCAGTTCGCCGATGGATATCGCCATCCTGCTGGTGCTGTGGCTGCAACTGGTGCTTGGTCTGGTAACGTTGCCGTTCTCGGTCCAGCACAGCGATGGCGGCACGATGTTGGCCCTGTCGGAATGGGCGCAGCGGATCGTCACCTTCCGCGGCGGCGCCGCCGAACTGGTATCGGCCGTCGACTGGCCATTCAAGCTGCATATCGTGCTAGGCATCACCATCTTCGTGCTCTTCCCGTTCAGCCGCTTGGTGCATATCTGGAGCGCGCCGCTTGGCTATGTCTTCCGCAGCTATCAGGTGGTGCGCCGGCGCTCGCCGGCCCGCCCGACCTTGTAAGGAGACTGACATGGAAGTGATCCGTGTGAATGATACGGCTATCGACGAGGCTGCAGTGCTGGCGGAAATGCAATATCATCCGGCTGCATCCGCCGAAGAGGCCGGGCGAAAGGCCGCCGAAGCCTTGGCGGTTCGCGAACTATTGCTGCAGCGGGCCGAGGCCCTCGGCTACGATCGCGAGGACGAGGATGCCATCGACCAGGTGATCGCAGCGGAAGTATCGCTGCCGGCGCCGGATGAGGAATCCTGCCGGCGTTACTATGAGGCCAACCGCAGCCAATTCCGTAGTCCGACGCTCTACGACGCGCGGCATATCCTGATTCCGGCGATGCCAGAAGACGAGGAGGAACGCGAAACTGCCCGACTGCAGGCAGAGAAGCTGATCGCGTTGCTGAAAGCCGATCCCGAGCTGTTTGGACAGCTTGCCAAGGAATATTCGGCCTGCTCCTCGAAGGATAATGGTGGTCATCTGGGCCAGTTCGCCAGCGATACCACCGTACCGGAATTCGAGACTTTCCTCGACGAACTCCAGGTCGGGCAGCTGTCGCCGGCGCCGGTACCGACCCGCTACGGCTTCCATGTGCTGCAACTGATCCAGCGCGAGCCGGGGCGCGATCTGCCATTTGACAGCGTGCAGCAGCGCGTGTCGGACTATCTCTGTGAGTCGGTTTTCCGCACGGCTGTGCGCCAGTATATCGCCATGCTTGTGGCCGAGGCCGAGATCAGTGGCGTGGCGCTGGCGGGAGCCGAATCGCCGCTGGTGCAGTGAGGTTGCCATGCCGGTTCGCGAACACAGTTCCGGCACACTGGCTCTGCGCCGCCTGTTGCGCGGGTTCGAGCATTTTCACGACTGCTTCTTCGAAGGCAATAGCCAGCTCTACGAGCGCCTGGTCAGCGAAGGGCAGTCACCGCGCATCCTGGTGATCGCCTGCTCGGATTCGCGCTCCGATCCCGCGCTGCTGACCGAGGCGCAACCGGGTGACTTGTTCGTGATCCGCAATGTTGCCGCCCTGGTGCCGGCCTACGAACGGCCAACCGGCGTTCCGAAAGGCACCAGCGCGGCGATCGAATTCGGCATCCGCGCCCTGGAGGTGGACCATATCATCGTGCTCGGCCATTCCCACTGCGGCGGTATCCGCTTTCTGGCTGAGCGCCGCGCGCGCAAGGACGGTTTCGAATTCCTGCCCGACTGGGTGGCGGTCGCTGGGGATCTCGTCGATACGATGGAGAATCTTGCCAGCGAAGCCGACGAAGCCGAGCGGCTACGCTGGCTGGAAAAATCCGCGGTTGGCCTGTCGGTGCGCAACCTGCAGAGTTTTCCCTGGATCGCTGACCGCATCCGGGCGGGCCGGCTTGCCTTGCATGGTTGGCATTTCGACCTGCAGCACGGTCAGTTGCAGGCCATGGACGGCACTTCCGGCAGATTCAGCGCGGTGCCCGCTGGTGAACTTCCGGCACCGGCCTGCGGTTGCTGTGAAGGCCTTATGGAGCTCGTCGCCCAATGATCCATCTTCGAACCTCCGACCCGCACAGCAGTACCATCGTGATCCGCTGGCCGGTCCTGTTGCAAAGCGGTTTCCGCCCGTTCTTTCTGCTGGCCGGATTGCAGGCCAGCCTGTTCATCCTGCTCTGGGTCGCAAGCTGGGTAATCGGTTGGGATTTGCCGCTGGGCGATCACCCCATTCTCTGGCATGGCCACGCCATGCTATTCGGCTTTGCCACCGCCGCCCTGGCCGGTTTTCTGCTTACCGCCGTGCCGAACTGGACCGAGTCTGGGCCGGTGCGTGGGGCCCGCCTCGCCCTGTTGGTGGCGTTTTGGTTGGCAGCGCAGATTTTGTCGCTGTCGCCGCTGGCAACGGCTTATGCCGTGGCGGATGTCGGCTTCTGGCTGTTGCTGATCGGGCTGATCGCGCCCGGAATCCTCAAACGCAATGCCCGGCGCAATGGCATCTTCGTGGTGATTCTGTCGGTTCTCGCCAGCATCAATCTGCTGTGGCATCTGTCGTTGCATTACGGCTGGTATGATACCGCATTGCTTTGTCTGCATGCAGCTTTGGGTCTTTTCCTGCTGGCAATCGGAATTATCGGCGGTCGCATCATCCCGGCCTTCACCATTGGTGGCCTGCTGCAGGCGGGGCATACCGTGTCGATTGTGCCGGCGCCCCGTCTCGGCCTGGCGGCGAATATCGCGCTGGTTGCCGCCCTGATCGCCAGGCTGGCGGCGTTGCCGGTGGCACTGCAGGTGCTGGCCTGCCTGCTGGCCGCCGTCCTGCATGGCCTGCGCCTGCAGCATTGGTGGCGCCGGGAGATCCTTCGCATCCCGATCATCTGGTCGCTTCATCTTGGTTATGCCTTCCTGCCGGTCGGTTTCGTGCTGGAAGCTGCGGGCGCGGCCGGCCTGGTGCCCCTCGGCGCCGGCATTCACGCGCTGGGCAGCGGTGGCGTTGGCCTGATGATCCTCGCGGTCATGACGCGAGCGTCCCTGGGGCATACCGGCCGGCGGCTGGTGGCGCCTGGCCTGGCCGCCATTGCCTATCTGCTGGTGGCTGCCGGCGCGCTGTTGCGCGTTGTTGCCGCGAGTATCGCCGGTGCCGATTTCACCCAGCCCTTGCTCGCCATCAGCGGTCTGGCCTGGGCCGGGGGATTCGCAGCTTTCACCCTGGGCTATGCCCGCATCCTCTTTGCGCCCAGGCTTGATGGCCGGCCGGGCTGATACGGAGACGAATGACATGACAAAACAAAAAGCAAAACATGCAGAGCTGCCGCCGGCGGCACGGAATTTCGCCACCCGCCAAAAAGCCGTTTGGAAGGCGTATGAGATGCTCGGCGAAGCTGCTGCTGAGGCCGGGCCGCTCGATGCCCGCGCGCGGCGGCTGGTGAAGCTGGCGCTCGCGATTGGTGCCCAGGCACAGGGCGCCACATCATCGCATGCGCGGCGCGCCAAGGCAGACAATGTGAGCCTGGCCGAGATGCATCACGTTGCAGTTCTCGCCGTCACCACACTCGGATTGCCAGCTGCGGTACGCGCCATGGCCTGGATCGATACCGCCCTGGAGAAAGGACCGGTGCGGAAGCGGAAGTGAATGTCGTAACGAAAAAAGAGTGTGCATCATGATCAGCTATGAAGACCGGACCCTTGCCGACATTGCCGTCAGCCTCCCCGGCGCCACAGCGGTCTTTCGGGCCCATAAACTGGATTTCTGTTGTGGCGGCGGCACCAGCCTTAAAGACGCTGCCAGCAAACGTGGCTTGGAGCTGGAGCAGCTTGACGGCGAATTGCAGGCGCTAACTCCTGGGGCATTGACCGTGCCGCAGGAGACCGCGGACCTGATTGAGCATATCCTAACCCGCTACCACGCGGTGCATCGGGCCGAATTGCCCGAGTTGATCCGGCTGGCGCGACGCGTCGAGGCAGTACATCGCGGTCATCAGGATGTTCCTGCTGGCCTGGCGGATCTTCTGGAGGAAACGCTTCGGGAACTGGACGACCATATGCAGAAGGAAGAGGTCATGCTGTTCCCGATGATGCTGCGTGGCGGCCACCCGATGATCGAATATCCGATCACGGTCATGCGCAGCGAACATGAAGAGCATGGCGCACGGCTGCATTCGATCGAAGCATTGACCAATGGTGGCGCGGCACCCGGTGATGCCTGTCCGACATGGCGCGCGCTCTATGCCGGTACGCGTAAACTGGTAGATGATGTGATGGAGCACATCCACCTGGAGAACAACATCCTGTTTCCGCGCTGGCCGTAAGATTTTGGAGAGGCTCTTCATGGCCGATCACACCAGGACGAGAGTGATCTTATAAACCAGGCTGTGTTTTTGCATGTGATCAATGGCCTATGCCTTTCCATGGCGGAAACGGCGGGTGACGGCGGAAATGACGCTTGTGTCACTTTATGGACCAAATACTCATTTTATGAAGTCACCGATACCAGTGCCTTTCAACTGGAAACTGTCTATCGGTAGCGCGTAGATTTTGGTGCCATAATTATTAAGGTGCAAACGGCGACACAATTATCAATGTGTTCGACTGTGTCATGCTCAAATTCTAACCGCACATAGGACCAGTGTTAGCTGCATTGTGTGCAATTAATGCCTTACGAGAGAGACGGGATGCTTGGTGTCTTGGCTGGGAACGGCCCTCTGAAACCGAGATTCCGAAACATCGGCGGCGGCAGAACAAAACCGCTCATAGTCGTACACAACGATCTTGAAGGGGCCGTATTCCAGGATGCCTCGTTTCTGCAGATAGGTGACGCAAACGCTGAATGCGTCACTATCCCCGATGAAGGCGAGATGTTGATCCTTGGCCCAACTGGCGACGAGCTCACTCTGCATGACCATGTCGCCAGATTTCATGCAGATTTGGTCGAAGATGCGAATAGGCCGTGGTAGGTTTTGTACGACGTCAGATTCGGGGTTATTTGCCGTACGCAAATTAATGTCTGCCAAAGGATCTCCCTCAGGCGCACTGGTCTTACGAATCACCTTGCCTGATGACGATTATCGGGGAAAATTAGCGTTAAATGCTAGTTTGGATTATGTCCCACTTAACGATTGCAATTTTATCTATGCATAATGTTTCGGCTTGTGCCGGGAGTTTCCAACAAAGCTGATCCGTGGGAATCGCCTGCCAAAATGTCTGATGATTCCTTGCCAACGACACGAATTCGACTCGCCCGGCTCCGGCTAAAATTGCTAACTAATCTGGGATTTGACAGGAACCGCATATAATTCGCGACCCGGATATTCTTTCTGGGACGCCCGTCATCGTGAGCACAAGAGTACCCGCTGAACTTGTTGCCGAATCGATAAAACGACGCATGACGGTAGAGCAGATTTTAATAGCTCTGCCATCTATCAATGCGCTTCAAGTTCGAGCAGCAGTAGCGTTGACAATAGTGCGGCCTCGTTCTCGCATTAACTGACTTCACCTAGTTTATGTTCGGAAAGTAGGTGGGCGCAATCGGCGAGCCTTTGCTCGCCAGTCATAATGGTATTTTGATTTACGAATAATATTTGCGCGATTTACCGCGTCCAAAAATTGCACCCGCCAAAGATACGGCCAGTCACGCGCAAGCGGCCATGCCTGTGCCTTGGCATCTCGAATGCGTTGTTTTAGAATTTTAGGATTTGCCACCAGAGTCGCGTTGAAAATAAACCGGTGCACTACATCGGTGAAAAGGCTATTTAGCTCGACTGCGTCCCCGCTTAGGCAGCGTGCTACTATCGGGATGGTCTTTTCAAGAGCGTCAACTTCGTATGAATAGACATTGTTTATTAGAAGGCCGCGCTCTGCCCTAAGTAGCGCGGGCTGCGACCAGCCAAGCAGCCTCTTCGTTCTTCTTCGTGAATGCATATCCAGCCATATCAAATCGGTTCGCATCGCACTTAACGATGCCTCGGTGCATTTAAATCTCCCCGTCAATTCTTGATCTGATGCACAGAAATCAGCTAGGCAATTCCCTGAAGAAGATAGAAGCGGTGATTGGCGTTCATCCAATCGGCCATTCGCTTCGGCAAATGATCGAGCCGCAAGAAGTCCACCTCCTACGCAATCCTTTGTCCCGCATCGATCGAAAAACCTACGACTGCGGGTGAGAAAAATGCGATGTGCGTTACAGGAAAAACGCGTACTGTCTCGCCAAAGAGACCGTTCATAAATATAACCATGTGCTCTGACCATTTCGTTCAAACAGAGATGACACACCAAAGGATCGGGGTGGTCGGGCCTTACAAGCGAGGGGTAGGTACGACTATTCCGACACACTGCTGCCATGGAACGAATGCGTGCAGCATCGCCACCAACGAAACTCCCCAGGGCCTCGACTTGCTCAGCGGTTATTGCGGCAAAGCTAGGGAATAAGTCCAATTTCCGACGCCAAGGCTGCGGAATTGCATCGACAGTAGGACTAGAAATTCTGAATTTCTTCGCAATAAAGTCGAGAAAGTTACTGCCCGAAATACCGTAATACCTGCCTATTCGCGCCAGCCAGGAAGGCAATGTTTCATCGGGTTGGGGCGGAACTACGATTGGCAGGCGTTCATCGGATTGCATGAACGTGCCATAGATTTGAGGACTTAAAGCACCCTGCATTCAGGTGCTGCGGGCCTTTACCCTCGTCTGGCGCGGGCTGGCTTAGAAGCTCTTCGTCCCGGCGGCAGAGGGGATGGTTTGGGGGCTCCTGGTAGCGGCTCCATGAACAATTCCATGACCCGTACCTTGAGAACCAAGGCAACGCGTGCCAGCACGTCAATACTGGAATTGACGGTTCCGCGCTCGACTCGTCCGACATAGGAAGAGTCAATTTCCGCACTGCCGGCCAAGTCTTCTATGGTAAGGCCGCGCTCCACGCGAATTCGGCGCACATTCCAGCTGACGATTCTTCGGACATCCATGCCCAGAAAGCATCAGCTTGTAGGCTCTTAATACAGAGCATATAGTCCGTTTAAATAGAGAGGCGGTCATAGGCAGAGGTCCTAATATGAAGGGTGGAGATCTAATGGAGATCGCCTCCAAAATCCGTGATATCGAAAGCGGCCTAAGCCTGTCGCTCGATATTCAGCGAGTGTTGCGTCAACAATTATTTAGCGTGGAGACTGAACTGGTTTCTCTCAGGGCCGACGTTATGCGGGTTAGCGAGCGTGTCTCCCATATTGCAAATGAACTCCGCCGAACAGGCGAGGCAGATAAAAACTGAACCTGCTAATGAGCTACGCTGAAGTAAAGGGAGGTTCTTTTCTTTGGCGCGGTATTGAAAGTAACGGGGCGGGCACCAGCGAAAGGCTATCCAAAGTAAGGCTCTCAGCGCCTGTCTGGATGGCGAGGGCAGCGGAATCACTAAGTAACCGCAACAGATTGACTGTAATGCCTCCGGTTAGATCCAACAGGCGCTTCTTAAATTCTCTGGTGTCGATGTTTGATCGCTGCCGTAGGGGTAGGTGAGCAACCACAGTCCGCAAAAACTCGTCTAGAGATTTTCCTGGCTTGAATGGCTGCATCTCCACGGGGCGGAACCGATGCGACATCTGATCATCATACTTAATTGTGAGCTGCGCAGCCGAAGTGCCAACGGCGACAATGGGAATGCTTGTGTCGTTTGTTAAATTTTTAATTGTATTAATTACGATCTGTCGTTGGCGTGCCGTGGACGAATTCAAGTTGTGAAATTCGTCAATAATTATAATTCTTGTGCCCACATCTCGAAGGATACTCACGAGCATTCGCTCCAAGTCGCTTACTTTCATTGCCGAAGTCACTGGAGCATTGACGGCTCTCAGCATCTTAAGGAGAAATTCCTGCTGTGTTGGTTCGGCTGGCATTTGCATGATGACAACCGGATGTGGATTTATGAAACCTCCTATCTGTGATTGGGCATCTGGCCGATACCTACGCATGAATGCACTAACTGCCTTTGTCTTCCCAACTCCAGTTGGTCCCATTAGCAGCATGCATGGCATGCGAATCTGCCGAGGGTAATGAAAGAGGCGATCAAGTTCGGACGTCACATAATTGAACTGGTCGAACTTAATTAGATGATCTCTATATATGTAAGATATTCGCTCCGAATTAGTCAGATCGACAATAGATCGTGCAGAGTTGGCAAGATGGGAGTAAGTATCCATCTACCAATCCTCCACTTCAACAATCTGGGCGCTCTCCGTATCGGGTTCGATATCTTCAATCGGTGTTCTGGCCGCAGGCAAGTATGGAATTATCTCCGCAGGTGGCCTTTCGGCTTCCAGCGCTTGCGTTACACGCTCTATGTAACGAGCGGCAGAGCGTTTAATTGAGGTTTTCTTCGATATTGCACCAGCTACGATCTTACGCTTTGCCAAAATCATGGAAAAAATCTGCTCTTCGTGAATTTCACCACGATAATTCTTTCTAATTTCACGGGCGATTGCATCCCGTTCCATCATGCTAATTGGAAACCGATTGGCATCGGCGTACTTCGTCTCGATAAATCCGCCACCTGGAAGCATGACGTAGATACTGCTGAGATTTCGTGGATCGTAATTAACAGATACTCTGCGGTCCTGCTCTCCGAGCAGGCAGGTCAGATCGTTGTTCCAATAGGTAATATCGTAGAACTTTATGCCACGACGACTCACCGTCCGTTGCTCGGAGGGAAGGAAGTCGACTGAGATATACCTATAATTCTGAATTGCCCGAATTGGTGAAGCGCGGCTTTCCACCTCTGTTTCCCAGGCAGTGATTGGAGGGCGCTGGAGGGACGAATGAATGGTGTTGTGATAGATGTTTACCTGAGCGCAGAAGTATGCCTCAAGCTCTTCCAAGGTAAGGCACGCTTCTTGGGAGCTATCGTATTTTCTCGCCCTGTGTCGTTCAGCGTTCGCGAATGTTGTGCCGGGCAGAAAATGTAGGTCACCCATGCACGTCCCAATAAGGCGCTCAATATGTCCTCCATACCGAGGTTCACCAATAGGGCGTAGCTGGTGACCAATTTCGTAGGCGGTTAGGATTCGCTTCAAATCGTCGCTGTGGAAATCCGCGCCATTATCCGAGTGAATGTTGTCGGGTAGCCCATCGCAGGGCCACGCGAAGTTGAAACCTCTCTCAAGCAAGTATGGAGCTTTAGGAAGACAGGCGTGCCGGAGGCAGAGCGCCGTTGATAGGAATGAAGGCGCTTCTAGTGTGATGTAAAAACCAACGATCATCCTAGATGCAACATCCATAGCGAGAGTGAGCCATGGTCGTCCGATCGCGGTTCGTGTGAACCGATCAACGACCATTATGTCGCATGGAGTGTGGTCAATTTGTAGGACGCTATAGGCTCCCGCCACAACAAACGAACCGGGCGTCGGAGTGAGTTTTTGTTTGGCGGCGGCGCTGCCCTCTTGCCCTTTGAGGCGTTTATCAGGAGGTAGACGATAAACTCGACGCCGTATTGTTTCGTAAGTGGGCACCACTAGTCCGGCACTATGACAATCTGCGCCAATCTCTAAATAGAGCCGTTGGATCGAGACTTCTTCTTTCCCACGATATAGTCGTGTGATCTGACCAGAAATAATCGCTTCGACTTCCGGAGACAGGAAGCTGCTACCTACTGGGCGTCCGCGTTTTCTGGGAAGCATACAGCGTAAGGTTCGATCGCTGCTCGCATGGTATCGGTTCACTAAAGTGTAGACAGTCCTTACAGAAACTTTGAGTTTTCGGGCAGCCAAGAGATAGTCTTCGCGTTTGGCGGCACTCTCAACAAGGTCTCGCACGACGGCGAGGCGGCGCGCTGCAAGTGCCGCTTCTTCGCTTGGAATCGCATGAACGAGTAGTTCTGTCGGATTAGGCAACGGGCCCCCGCTGAAATACCGAATTGGCGCCAGTGACGGGGAAGAATATCGACGGAGAATTGGAGTCGCAAAGACATTAGAGAAGTAATCAAATTTGAACGCGAATATATATTCGTGTTAGATCTCACCGTTCAGCGGCTGCGTGGAATCTCAATACTTTTTAGCTGGCTGGCAAAAGATTTATTGTCGGCTCCACTCGGTTGTGAGGAAGCAAATTCAACTGCAATTAACCACCAAGCCCAAACGGCTGCATCTTCAGCGGCACGATGCGGGGGAGTTGGGGCATGCTCATGCATGATTTGGAGATGTTCTGGTGGGACGTTCCAAAACCCCAGTCGGTTTTGAACGACTTCTTCGCTTGTTGCGGTAAGAATGGTGAATGAGGGCTCCGTGCGGGCTTCCGCATACAATTGCTTGAGCCACTGAACGTCGGCCCCAGTCGCGCCAGTATCGAGAACAACCGCCACATTCTCGAGTTCATTATTGATGTAACGACAGACGTCGGATGGAAGATGGCCCTGTGACCGGAGAAGATCCAAAGTCACGCCATGAATGTGCTGTGCGTTTTGATCCCAAGCGCATGTTTCCAGCCATTTGTCCGGCGGCGCCACGAGGATTGAGTTCATCCGAACAGAAATGCCCTCTTGGCGTGCCCAGCCAATCTCTACCGGAAACCCGGAGATCAAACTGGAAGCTTCCAGGTCCATAAATACAGGATCAGACATAATGTTAGCTTGGGCTGCCCGGTGCTGGCTGTCACGATAAATACCGGAGGCGGAGATAACGTTGGGAAATCGCGGAAAAATGTTAGAATCGACGGGTAGTTATCCCAAAGATGAAGGGAATAGCGAGTAATCCCTTCGGCATGAAGGATTTAATGGAGATGGATAAATCCCCCAAGGCATTGAAAAAACTTTATAATTTATTGAAGGGGTTATCGTGCCGTGTCAGCCGCCCCAGCCAGTGCGGTTGTCGAGCCGATCATCCGGCTGACTGCAGGCGGGTCATGCGCGAGCCCGCGAGATAAATGAATGCGGCCGCCCTATATCGAGTCATCACCAAACGAGTCGCGAGCCGATCTGTCACAACGCTGTCATTTGACGCAGGAGAAAAGCCCCGCCATTCCTGCCTTGAGGCTTTCCGGGGCGCCTTTGCCTTGCACCTGAACCGCCCGCTGTCATAATCGGAAATCGCTCGTTTTTAGCCTATTCGCCGCGTCCGGAGTCGCATGATCATGGCCACAACACATCGTACCAAGGTTCTCATTCTCGGTTCTGGTCCGGCCGGCCTGACGGCTGCGATTTATGCGGCGCGCGCCTCGCTGCAGCCGATCCTGGTGCATGGCCTGCAGCCCGGCGGCCAGCTCACCATCACCACGGATGTCGAGAATTATCCCGGTTTCGCCCAGACCATCCAGGGCCCATGGCTGATGGAGCAGATGGAGGCGCAGGCCAAGCATGTCGGCACCACCATCATCAATGACTACATCACTGCGGTAGACCTCTCGCAGCGGCCGTTCGTCGCCAAGGGCGATGGCGGCGACACCTACATTGCCGACACACTGATCATCGCCACCGGCGCCCAGGCCAAGTGGCTCGGCCTGCCCAGCGAACAGACCTACCAGGGCTTCGGCGTGTCGGCCTGTGCCACCTGTGACGGTTTCTTCTATCGCGGCAAGAAGGTGGTCGTGGTCGGCGGCGGCAACACCGCCGTGGAAGAGGCGCTGTATCTGACCAACCATGCCACCGAGGTGGTGCTGGTGCATCGTCGCGACAGCTTCCGCGCCGAAAAGATCCTGCAGCAGCGCCTGTTCGCCAATCCGAAGATCACCGTGATCTGGGATCATGTGGTGGACGAGATTCTGGGCGCCGAAGGGCAGGGCGTCACCGGCGTGCGGCTGAAACATGCCAAGACCGGTGCGACCCAGGACGTCGCCACCGATGGCGTGTTCGTCGCCATCGGCCATACGCCGAACACCGAACTGTTCAAGGGGCAGCTGCCCCTCGACTCAGAAGGCTATCTGACCACCAAGCCGGGTACCACGCAGACTACAGTGGCCGGTGTGTTTGCCGCCGGCGACGTACAGGACAAGATCTATCGCCAGGCGGTCACTGCCGCCGGCACCGGTTGCATGGCGGCGTTGGAGGCCGAGAAATTCATCGCGCATCATGCGCATTCGGAGGCAGCTGAGGCAGCCGACTAAACGCAGCTGCAACTGCGTTCATAAGGGGGAACTATGTCGGCGCTTGATTGGGACAAGCTGCGCATTTTTCATGCGGTGGCCGAGGCCGGCAGTTTGACTCATGCCGGCGAGTCACTGGGCTTGAGCCAGTCGGCGGTCAGCCGCCAGATCGGGGCGCTTGAGACCCAACTGAATGCCACGCTGTTCCATCGCCATGCGCGTGGCCTGATCCTGACCGAACAGGGTGAACTGCTGTATCGCACGGCGCGCGACATCTTTGCCCGCCTGGCGGTGACCGAGGCGATGATCGCCGATGCCAAGGACAAGCCCTCGGGCGAGCTTTGCGTCACCACCACTGTGGCCTTTGGCACCGTCTGGCTGGCGCCGCGGCTGAAGGAATTCATGGATCTGTATCCCGATATCCGCATCGAGATGGTGGTGGATGACCGCGAGCTCGACCTTTCGATGCGTGAAGCGGATGTGGCGATCCGCATGTGGAAGCCGACCCAGGCCGACCTGATTCACCGCAAGCTGCTGACCGTGCATAACCATGTCTACGCCTCGGTGGACTATGTCACGCGTTTCGGTGCACCGCAGACCATCGAGGATCTGGATCGTCATCACCTGATCGTCTATGGCGAAGAGGCGCCGGCGCATTTCAACAACATCAACTGGCTGCTCAAGGTCGGAGATCCGGTTGCGCCGCGCGATCCGATCCTGACGGTGAACAACGTCTATGGCGTGATGCAGTCGGTCGCCAGTGGTCTCGGTATCGCGGCGTTGCCTGACTATATGGTGGAGGGCAATCCGCGCATCGTGCGCGTGATGCCAAATATTGACGGACCCAGTTTCGACACTTACCTCGTTTATCCCGAGGAGCTGCGGAACACCAAGCGTCTTGCGGTGTTCCGCGATTTCCTTCTGCGCAAGGTCGCCGACTGGCGCTACTGAAGATGCCTTTTCAATCAGATCTGCCGAGCGGTCCGGCACGACGCAATGAGTTGCTGGTGCGCGTGCGTCGCCCGCTCGACATGGCGCTGCAGGTACTGGCCGCCGTGGCCGTCGTTTTTCTGCTGGATGATTATATTGCCGGTGATCTGCGGTTTGGGTATCTCGGTGCCACGATCCTGGTGGTCGGCCTGCAGTTTTTCACGCACCGGCAGTTCATGGCGGACCGTGCGCGCCGCAGCCATCCTGGAATGTGGCGTGCGCGGCTGATCGCGGTCTATGGCCTGAATGGCGCCCTGTTCGGGGTGACGGCGGCTACCATCGTCCGGCTGCCTTACGAGGCGGCCCCGTTGCTGGCCCTGCTTTGCGTGCTGGGCATGATCGTTTCGGTGAGCCTCACCGTGGCTGTGCAACTCGCCGTGTCAGGGATTGTGATTGCGCTCGCCATCCTGCCTTCGGTTGGCATCCTGCTGCTGGGCGGCACACCCGATCAGCGCCTGCTGGCCGGTGCCGGCCTGATCGTGATGGTGCTGCTGTTCAGTTTTTCTCACCGGCTCAACCGCTACTTCAGGCGCACCACCGATCTGGTAGAACGTCTGCGCCTCATGCTGCAGGATCGCACGCGTAGCAGCGCCGATGCCGAGGCTGCCGAGCGGCGCCTGCGCTCTATTCTCGACACGGCACCATTCCCGATCGTGGTGGCGCGCCGCAGTGATGGGGCTTTTCTCTACAGCAACCGTCCAGCGGCAGAACTGTTTGGCATCAGGGATGGTGGCCCGCTAGCTGGACCGCGCTATGTGCTCGATCCTGCGCATCATGCGCGCATTTTCAATACCGATGACGTGCAGCCCGAGGAAGAATTTCAGATTGCCACCGTACAGGGACGGGCGATCTGGGCGACCATGGCCGCCGTGCCGATGCAGTATGGCGATGAGGCTGCAGCGCTGGTGGTGGTCAACGACATCACCGCGAAAAAAGCTTCGGAAGAAAAACTACGCCAGGCCGAACAGCGCCTCAGCGATGCGCTGGCAGTCGCGCCCGATGGTGTTGCCCTCTTCGACAGCGATGAGCGCATGCTGGTCTGTAATCCGGCCTATGCCGCGATCATCGGCGTCCCGCTGGCGACTATTTCCGGTATGACCCACCGGGAAATCTGTCAGGCATCGGTGCGCGATCGCCCGGCGCCCAATGCGGCCGGCGTGCACACGGATTACGACGAATGGGTCGCCACCCGCATGCGTACGTTCAGCGAAGGTCGCAGCGAGCCGCATATCTTCTACGACACCCGCGACCGCCGCTGGCTGCAGATTCGTGATTTCCGCCTCGAATCCGGCGGCACTGCCTCACTGGTCACCGATATCTCCTTGCTCAAGCGCAGCGAACGCGAACTGCGCGAGACCAACGAAACCCTGGCGGCCCGCACCGAGACGCTGGAGACCGCACGCAAGGCCGCGATCAAGGCCCACCAGGACGCGGAATATGCCAACCGGGCCAAGAGCCAGTTCCTCGCCCATATGAGTCATGAGCTGCGCACGCCCCTGAATGCCATTATCGGATTTTCCGAAATCATGGCGCTGCAACTGCTCGGCGCTTCAGGCGTGCCGCAATACGATCGTTACGCCAACGATATTCTGGCTGCCGGCCGCCATCTGCTGGCGGTGATCGACGACATCCTCGACCTGTCCAAGGTCGAGGCCGGCAAGATGAAACTGGTGGCCGAGCAGGTGTCATGGGACCGCCTGTTCCAGGACTGCATGACCCTGCTGCGCCCGCTCGCCGCCGACCGCATGGTGACGCTGCAGACCGAGCCGGCGCCGGAAGGTGCCACGATCTATGCCGATGAGCGGCTGGCCAAGCAGATGCTGGTTAACCTGCTCTCGAATGCCGTGAAATATACGCCGTCCGGCGGATATGCGCGTGTCAGCCTGCAGACCGACCGCACCGGCGCCGCCATCATCGAGGTCACCGACACTGGTGTCGGCATGGATCAGGCTGATGTGCAGAAGGCCATGGAGCCGTTTGGACGCATCGATTCGGCACTGGTCTCGCAGATGCGTGGCACGGGCCTTGGTCTACCACTGGTCAAAGCGCTGATCGAACTGCATGGCGGCAGGCTGGAAATCGACTCCATGCCCGGGCGCGGCACCACGGTACGCCTGCATTTTCCGCCCCCGCCGGCGCTGGTGGGCGCAGGAATAAGCGCTTGAGTCGTATGAGTTTACCAGTCGAATCTAGTTATGCACCGTTCGCATGGCTGAGTTGAGAATTCAATGGATACTCAAATGAGTCACCAGGCGGTACATCATTGCCTGTCAGATGTTGCGTCGCAGCATCTTCCGGTTTTTGGCTTCGGCCAGAAACTTTGGCCGCTGCAGCTCCCCCGCTGCTTCGGTCAGTCCGCGCGTCTCGCGCGGAGCCTCCCTGTTAAGACTTTGCCGGCCTGGTTTCCAGGCCGGCTTTTTTTTGTCTTCAGGCCAGAAGCAGTGCCGGCAGCGCAGTCATGTCGCGGAACACCCGGCAGCCCAGTGCGGTAAAAGCCTCGTCATCGCCCGCCGGCCGATAGGCAAACACCGTCATGCCGGCACGGATGCCGGCGGTAGCCCCGGGCAGGCTGTCTTCGATGACGGCGCAGCCGGCAGGTAGATGGCCGCCCATCTGCGCGGCGGCGAAGTGGAACAGGTCCGGGTGCGGTTTGCCACGCTCGACCTGCTGGGCGCTGAAAATATGCGGGCCGAAATGGTGGCTGAGACGGCAGAGCTCTAGGCTGAGGGCGATCTTGTCGAGTTCTGAGGATGACGCGACGCATTTGCGTGCGGCCACGGCTTCCAGCATGGCCGGCACGCCGGCGATGGGCTGCAGCTCGCTGCGCAGGCGACGATAGGTCTCGGCCTGCAGGTCATCTTCGAAGCCGGCGGGCAGGACGAGGCCGTATCTGTCGCGCAGCAGGGTAAAACAGCTCGGCAGGCTCAGCCCGGTCAGGGCATGGGCGAGGCGCGCCTCGTCGACCTCGGGCGGCAGGCCATAAGGCTGCAATTTTTCGTAGAAGACACGATTCGCCAACGGCTCGCTGTCCACCAGCGTGCCATCCATGTCGAAGATGATCAGGTCATAGGCCATCCCATCGGGATAGCCAAAACCGCCTCACATGAAAAGCTTTTCGCTACCAAGGTTTTTGTACAGCTCGGCGACCTGCTCGCCATAGCCGTTATAGATCTGGGTCGGGATACGCTTGCCGGTGCCGATCACTTCCTCGGTGGCCTGGCTCCAGCGCGGATGCGCCACCATGGGATTGACGTTGGCCCAGAAGCCATACTCGTTATCGGCCAGTGCTTCCCAGAAAGTTTTTGGCCGCTTGTCGGTGAAGGTGAAGCGCACGATCGATTTCACCGACTTGAAACCGTATTTCCAAGGCACGGCGAGGCGCAGCGGCGCGCCATTCTGCCGCGGGATCGGCTTGCCATAGATGCCGGTGGCGATGAAGGCCAGTTCGTTGCGGGCCTCCTCGATGCTCAGGCCTTCGGTATAGGGCCAGGGATACCAGAACTGCTTCTGGCCGCTGGCCTCCTGCGGCCGCGAGAAGGTTTCCATCTTGAGATATTTGGCGCCCGACATCGGCTGGGCAAAATCGACCAGTGCCTTGAGCGGAAAGCCGCTCCACGGCACTGCCATGCTCCAGGCCTCGACACAGCGGAAGCGGTACAGCCGCTCTTCCAGCGGCAGCTTGCGGATCAGGTCTTCGGCATCGATGGTGATCTCTTTCGCCACCATGCCGTCGATCTTCACCTGCCAGGGCTTGATGGTGAGCGCCTGTGCCGGCTTGACGATGTTCTTGGTGGTGCCGAATTCGTAGAAATTATTGTAGCTGGTGGCGACCTTTTCCTCGGTCATGTCGCGGCCCAG
>NZ_CALRUC010000017.1:0-52385 GCF_943371255.1 Ferrovibrio terrae
ACCGGCGGCGCGCCCATGGCGTCATCGCGGATATAGACTTTGCCCAGGCTTCGGAAGAATGGCGACACCGGCGGCAGCACGGCGAAGCCGGGCGGCACCGGCGCCGGCTGTCGGCGCTGTTTCATAAAAGGCTTGATGGCCTATGCAGCGGCGGAAGGCAAGTCATGCAGCCGATGCAGGGCTGCACAAAAAAATTGAGGGGCGACCGGGTGGAGGCCGCCCCTCAAGGGGGGGGATTCATAGGGGAGGAAATAAAGAAACGAAGCGACTCTGCAAAATCTCTCCGTTCAATGTTTCCTATATAGGACGTCCTTCACCAGCGCGCAGTGATGGTGGTCACGATTCTGCACCGGGACGGAAAGGCACTTTTGTTTCAGTATGTTTCAGGCGGATTTACGCGCCCGCAGGATCAGCGGTGTCACCAGCAGCAGCATGGCGATGATCAGCAGCGTCAGGCTTAAGGGTCGGGTGACGAAGGTGGTCAGATCGCCGGCCGAGATGGTCATGGCGCGCCGGAATTCCTGCTCCGCGAATGGCCCCAGGATCATCCCGATCACAGCGGGTGCGGCAGGGAAATCGAAACGCCGCATCAGGTAGCCAATAGCGCCGATCAGATACAGCAGCACCAGATCGACCCATGACTGGCTGATGCCATAGGTGCCGATGGTGGCAAAAACCAGGATGCCGCCATAGAGCCAGGGCGACGGGATGGTGAGGATCTTTGCCCACAGGCCCGCCAGCGGCAGGTTGAGCAACAGCAGCATCACATTGCCGACATAGAGTGAGGCGATCAGGCCCCAGACCAGCTCGGGCTGGCTCTGCAGCAAAAGGGGTCCGGGATTGATGCCATAGGACTGGAAAGCCGACAGCATGATCGCGGCCGTCGCCGAGGTTGGCAGGCCGAGCGCCAGCATCGGCACCAGCACGCCGGCGGCAGAGGCGTTGTTGGCGGCTTCCGGTCCGGCCACCCCTTCGATGGCGCCGTGGCCGAATTCTTCCGGTGTCTTCGACAGCTTCTTTTCCAGGAAATAACTGACGAAGGTGGGTACTTCTGCACCGCCCGCCGGCAAGGCCCCAAAAGGGAAGCCGAGGAAGGAGCCGCGCAGCCATGGTTTCCACGAGCGCCGCCAGTCTTCCTTGGTCATGCCAGCGCGGCCCTGCAGCCGGATCACCGTGGCTTCCGTCTTGGGTCGGCTGGCCAGATAGAGCGTCTCGCCCACGGCAAACAGCCCGACGGCGACGACGATGACATTGATCCCATCCAGCAGTTCCGGCAGGCCGAAGGTGAAACGCGCTTGGCCGGTCTGCAGGTCGATGCCGACCAGGCCCAGCAGGATGCCGAAGCTGAGTGCCGTCAGGCCGCGCAGGACCGAGCTGCCCAGCACCGCCGAGACCGCGACGAAGGCCACCACCATCAGCGAGAAATAATCGGCAGGGCCGAATCGCAGGGCGAACTCCACCAGCGGCGGTGCCACGAAGGTGAGGCCCAGGGTGCCGATGGTGCCGGCGACGAAACTGCCGATGGCTGCCGTGGCCAGCGCGGCGGCGGCGCGGCCCTTCTTCGCCATCTTGTGGCCTTCCAGCGCCGTGATGATGGTGGCACTTTCGCCGGGCGTGTTGAGCAGGATCGAGGTGGTGCTGCCGCCATACATGGCGCCGTAATAGATGCCGGCAAACAGGATGAAGGCGGCGGTGGCCGGCACGCTGAAGGTGATCGGCAGCAGCAGCGCGATGGTCAGCGCGGGGCCAAGGCCAGGCAGCACGCCGATGGCGGTGCCCAGCGTGACGCCGACCAGCGCCCACATCAGGTTCATCGGCTGCAGGGCAACCGCAAAGCCATCGGCGAGCAGCGAAAGGGTTTCCATCAGATCCAGCCTTCCAGAAGGCCGGCGCCGATATTGATGCCGAGCAGCTGCGCAAAACCAAAATAGGCGGTGGCGGAAAACACGAAGCCGATCAGGGCGTCACGGGCCGGCCGCGTGCTGCCGAAGGCGCGCGCCGTGCAGGCAAACAGCAGCACGGAAGCAGGGATGAAGCCAAGCGGACCGATCAGGCCGATATTGAGCACCAGACCAAGCAGCAGCCAGCCGAGCGCGCGGCTATCCAGCCTGACTTCAGTTTCCTCCGGCGCGCTGGTCCATTCGCCGCGCCAGCTTTGCACCAGCAGAGCGATGCCCAAGCCGATCAGCAGCGCACTGGCGACATAGGCCACCAGCGTCGGCCCGACCTGGGCATACATCGGCGAGACCGGAATCCGGGTGGTCTCATACAGCGCCAGCAAGCCCAGCGCGATGACACCAAGTGCCAGCAGGGCCTCGGGCTTGCGAATGCGATCCATGAGGCAGCTCAGGCGAGGCCGAGGTCTTTCAGGATCGCCTCGATGCGGGCGATTTCATCGGCGAGGTATTTGCCATAGGCATCGCCGGCCAGGAAGATATCTGTCCATTCGCGCGTTTTCAGCTGGTCTTTCCAGGGCGCGCTGTCCTTCATCTTGGTCATCAGGTCGATCAGGGCGGCCTTCTCGGTATCCTTGATGCCCGGCGGTGCGAAGACGCCGCGCCAGTTATACAGTTCGACGTCGATGCCCTGTTCCTTGATCGTCGGCACATCGATACCGGGCTGGCGCTTGTCGGCCGAGATCGCCAGCGCCCGCAGTTTGCCGGCCTTGATCTGCTCGCTGAATTCGCCCCAGCCGGAAACACCACACGTCACCTGGCTGCCGAGCAGGGCGGCCTGGGCCGGGCCACCACCGGAATAGGCGACATAGGCCACCTTCTTCGCATCGCCACCGGCGGCCTTGGCGACCATGCCGGCCAGGATATGGTCGGTGCCGCCGGCCGAGCCGCCGGCCCAGGACACCTTGGTCGGGTCGGCTTTGAAGGCGGCAACCAGATCCTGCAGGGTTTTGAACGGCGAATTCGGCGGCACCACGATGACTTCGAATTCACCGGTCAGGCGCGCAATCGGCACGGTCTGGGTCACTTTCACCGGTGATTTGTTGGTGATCAGGGCGCCCACCATCACCATGCCGGCCACCATCAGCGCATTGCCGCGGCCTTTCCACTGGTTGACGAATTGGGGCAGGCCGACCGCACCGCCAGCGCCGCCCACATTGGTCACCTGCGCGCCCTTGATCAGATTGGCCTGCTTCAGCGCCTGCTCCATGCTGCGCGCGGTCTGGTCCCAGCCGCCGCCGGGGTTGGCCGGCACGAAAAGCTGCAGGCTGTCGATTGCGGCCTGCGCATCGCGGCTGAAAGCAGCCGGCAGCAGGACGGCCGCTGCGCTGGCACTGACAGTGGACTGCAGGAAACTGCGGCGATTGATCATGGCGTTTCTCTCCCGGAACCGTGCTTTTTATATGATGATCAGTAGAGACCCGCGACTATGCGAAAACAAGAAAATATCGCATAAAAGCCGCGCCGGCTCATACCGGCAGCGCCACTTCCACGGTGGTGCCCAACCCCGGCTGGCTGCGGATTTCCAGCCGGCCGCCATGCAGGTCGACCAGGCTGCGACAGATCGAGAGGCCAAGGCCGGCGCCGCTGTTGGCGCGGGTGCGATAGACATCGGCGCGATGCAGGTGCAGTGGCAGCACGGCTGCGCGGCTGTCTGCTTCACTCATGCCGATGCCGGTATCCTGTACCAGAATCCGCATCACGCCATTCTGCTGGCTGGCATCGAGGGTCACGGTGCCCTGCGGTCGGCTGAACTTCACGGCATTGCCCAGCAGGTTGATCAGGATCTGGGTGACCGCGCGGCTATCGGCATTCAGCATCAGGCCCTGCGGGGCGAATTGCAGCGTCACATCGGCCTGGCGCGCCTGGGGCTGCACCATGGCCAGTGCGCTGGCTGCGATCTGGTCGAAACTGCAGGGCTCGATCTGCATTTCAAGCCGGCCGCTCTCCAGCCGCGACAAGTCAAGGATGTCATTCACCAGCCGCAGCAGGTGCTCGCCGGATTCCTTGATATTGGCGGCATAGTCCTTTTGTCGTTCGCTCACCGGCCCTGCATAACCGGCCACCATCATTTCGGCGAAGCCGATGATGGCATTCAGTGGCGTGCGCAGTTCATGGCTCATGTTCGACAGGAAGCTGGTCTTGGCGCGGCTGGCGCTTTCTGCAGCCTCGCGCTGTTCGATCAGCTGGACTTCGGTTTCCTTCAGCCGCGTGATGTCGAGGCCGCAGGTGATGATGCCCAGCATTTTCCCATCATTGTCGCGCAAGGGTACTTTCAGTGCCCAGAGCACGATGGGACGGCCATCGGGCCCGGTCCAGGCCTGCTCCATATGGGCGGGCTCGCCGGTGGCGAGAATGCGGCGGTCAATATCCTCGACCACGGCCGCCGTATCGGAACCGGCGATATCCGCCCAGGTGCGGCCGATATAGTCGGCCGGGTAGGCCTGGCGCAGGTCGCGCATGCGCCGGTTCATCAGGCGATAGCGCAGGCTGGTATCTTTGTAGCTCACGGTTGCCGGCATGGCGTCCAGCAGGGCTTCGAGAAATTGTGTGGATTCATGCTCGGCTTCGCGGGCGCGCCGTTCGTCATGCCGGGCGTTGTCGAATTCGATCAGGATGAGGCACAGGCCGGTTGTCATGTTGAGCAGTATCGACAGGGCCAGTGGTCCATTCAGGTCGCCGGTGCGGTCGGCCAGCTGGACGGCATAAGTCAGTGACAGGCTGCCACGGCCAAGCAGCAATATCCCCGCCGCCGTATAGAAAAGCGACCGGCGGTTCAGCAGCAGGAGTATGCCGCCATAAAGCATGCAGGCTGCGGTGACCAAGGGGGTGATTGCGAAATAGGATGTTGTGTTGATCTGCTGTAGCAGCACGGTGGCTATCGCCATGCCCGTGGCAGCCAGCACCACGGTGCGGATGCGATCATTGCGGCCGACCAGAACGCGCATGCCCGCCGCCAGGCTGGCGGCAGCCAGAACGCTGATGATGCCGCCGCCGATAATCAGGGGTTGGGATGTGGCCCAGTCGGTCAACCCGGCAATGGCAAAGGAGCCGGCCAGGCCAATATGGCCAACGGCCCAGAACAGCAGGTGTCGGCCACCGTCAAGCTTGCGCCAGGCGATCAGGCAGGCCAGGGCTACCAGCAGGGGGGCCAATGTGGCCGAAATCGCAATGATCGGATGTGCCATGACTCGCCTGTAGATTACCCCATCCTCCAATTTAGGGCGCTTTCGTTTCAATCAAAAACTTCTGGTCCCGTCACCTGTGGGCCGGGTCTTGAAAGCCCGAATCATAGCGGCCACAGTGCCGGTCATGACGATGCAATGGTCGCGGCTGCTTTCCGCCCAGCGCCTTGGCCACCAGGGTGCCGAGCCGGTGACGCCGGCGCGCAATCCGTTCCAGAAGGACTGGGACCGTGTGGTGTTCTGTTCGGCCTTCCGCCGGTTGCAGGACAAAACGCAGGTTCACTCGCTTCCCGAGAGTGACTATGTGCGGAACCGGCTGACCCACTCCCTGGAAGTCTCCTCGGTCGGCCGTTCGCTGGGCGCTCAGGTTGGCCAGACCGTCTTGCAACGGCACGGCACGGCTGCGGCCGATGGCATCGGGGCGGCCGAGTTCGGCCATATCGTGGCGGCGGCCTGCCTGGGCCATGATATCGGCAATCCGCCCTTCGGCCATTTCGGCGAGGCCACCATCCAGCACTGGTTCCGCTCCGGCCCGGGTGCCGACCTGATCGGGGGCCTTGGCGAAGCCGAACAGCGCGATTTCCTCTGTTTCGAAGGCAATGCCCAGGGCTTCCGGGTGATGACCCGGCTGCAGAACTGGCGCGATGCCGGCGGTCTGCGGCTCACCTGCGCTACGCTCGCTACTTTCATGAAATATCCTTTCGGCAGCCGGGCGGCCGATCCGCAGAAAAAGAAGTTCGGCCATTTTGCCGCCGAGACCGCGCTGTTCGAGGAAGTGACGCGCAATGCCGGACTGCTGGCGCTGGGCCAGGATCGCTTTGCCCGCCATCCGCTCACCTATCTGGTCGAGGCGGCAGACGACATCTGCTACTCGGTCGTCGATATCGAGGATGGCTTCAAGCTCGGCCGCATCACCTTCGCCGAGGCCGAAGGCCACCTGAAGAGCCTGCTGCGCCAGGTGCCGCCGCGCTATCGCGAGATCGAGGACGAGACCTGGAAGATCGCCTATCTGCGCGCCAAGGTGATCGGCGACCTGATCGATCTGGCCGTCGAGGTATTCCTCGATCATGAAGGCGAAATCCTGCAGGGCAAATTCAGCGGTGATCTGTTGTCCAGAACGGCGATGGCGGCCCACCTGGCCGAGATCGCGGACTTCACCCGCCATCGCATCTTCGAGACCCGCGAGCGTTTCCAGACCGAGGTGATGGGCGGCGAGATTCTCACCAGCCTGCTGGCGGCCTTCTGCGATGCCCATCATGGCCTCGAGCGGGCCGGTGGCGACCAGGCTGCACTGGCGCCGCGCCAGCGTGCCCTGCTGCGCCTGATGCCGGCGGTACCGAGGGGCGATGCCAGGCGCTATGACTGGCTGCTCAGCGTCACCGATTTCATCAGTGGCATGACCGATACCTATGCGCTGTCGCAATTCCAGCGGCTGCGCGGCCTGCAATAAAACGAACAGCGACGAGGAAACCATGGCGGCAGAGATCGACTACTACACCTTCATCAGTTCGCCCTGGGCCTATTTCGGATCGAAGCGTTTTGCGGCGATGGCGGCGAAATACGGTGCACGGGTGAAGATCATCCCGATGGCGCCGCTGATGATCTTTGAGGCGACCGGCGGTCTGCCGCTGGCCAAGCGGTCGCAGCAGCGTCAGGACTACCGCTTTGCCGAGCTGGAGCGCTGGCGCAGCCATCTTGGCGTCAAGCTGAACCTGCGGCCGGCCGGTTTTCCGGTGAACGAGACACTGGCCGGCAAGCTGGTGGTTGCCGCCCGCGACAGTGTTGGGAACGATGCGGCCATCGCGCTGGCCCATGCCATGATGCAGGGACTGTGGGCCGAGGAGCGCAACATCGCCGATCCGGAGAATCTGGAAGAGATCATCACCGAGGTCGGGCTCGATCCGGCGAAACTGTTTGCCGCCGCCGATGGTGATCTGGTGCAGGCGGAATACGAGCGTGGCACCCGGCAGGCGATCGAGGCCGGCGCTTTCGGTGCGCCGTTCTACATCGTGGATGGCGAGCCCTTCTGGGGCCAGGATCGCCTGGAATTCGTCGAGCGCAAACTGGCGCGCGGCTGACAGCAGGGAGAAAGACGATGTCGAAAGAAACCGAAACCAAGGCTCTGTTCGAGGCCGGCCTGAAAGTGCGCCGCGAGGTGCTGGGCAAAGAGTATGTCGACACGTCGCTTGCCAAGGCCAACGACTTCATGATGGCGTTTCAGCACATCACCACCGAATGGTGCTGGGGCTATGGCTGGGACCGCCCGGGGCTCGACCGCAAGACCCGCAGCATGCTCAATCTCGCCATGCTGACGGCACTCAACCGCGCGCCGGAAATCAAGCTGCATGTGAAGGGCGCGCTCAACAACGGCGTCACGGTGGACGAGATCAAGGAAGTGCTGCTGCATGCCACCATCTATTGCGGCATTCCCGCCGGCCTTGATGCCTTCAAGGCGGCGAACGAGGTTCTGGTGGAGGCCGGCGCCGTCCCGAAGGGCTGAACGGGGTGGGCTGAAACCGCCATTCCAAATTCATGAATCATATGAATGAATACTGATATTCATATCATTTGATTCAGCTATCGGACTTTCGCATCCTGCCGCCAGGTAGGAACGCCCGATGTCTCTCAGTCCAACAATCGCCCCACCGCATCCCGATCCGCGGCCGCCGGCATTTCGTCTGCCGCCGGGCAGCTGCGACACCCATTGCCATATCTTCGGGCCCAACAGCCTGTACCCCTACGTGCCCGAGCGGCCCTATACGCCGCCCGATGCGCCGCTGGCGATGTTCCGGGCGCTGCATGCCCGGCTCGGCGTCGAGCGCGCCGTCATCGTCAATGCCACGCCGCATGGCCGCGACAACCGCGTGGTGACCGATGCCATTGCCCAGAGCAATGGCCGTTACAAGGGCATCGCCAATGTCGATGAAAGCTTCAGCGATGCCGATCTCGCGGCACTGAATGCTGCCGGCATCAAGGGGTGCCGCTTCACCTTCCTGCCCCGGCTCGGCGCCTTGCCCGATATGGACGTGTTCGGCCGCATCATGCGCCGCATCGCGCCGCTGGAGTGGCATGTCGATCTCTACCTGCCGGCGGTTGGTCTGGAGCCGTTCCTGCCGATGCTGGAAAGCCTGCCGGTGCCTTATGTGATCGATCATATGGGCGTGCCCGATGCGGCGGCCGGTATCGATCAGACGGGTTTCCAGATCCTGCTGCGGCTGTTCGAGCGCGATCGCAAATGCTGGGTCAAGTTGACCTGCCCCGAACGCATCACCGCGGCGGGTGCGCCCTTCCATGACGCAGCACCGTTTGCCCGCCGGCTGATCGAGATCGATGCCGACCGCGTGCTCTGGGGCACCGACTGGCCGCATCCGAATGTGAAGCTGATGCCCGACGATGGCGATCTGGTCGATCTGATTCCGCTTTTCGCACCGACGGCTGAGCTGCAGCGCAAGCTGCTGGTCGATAATCCGACGCGTCTTTTTGGCTTTAAGGTCTGAAAAAATATCGGGAGTGAAACACATGATCTGGAAAGCGACGGCTGTTATCGGACTCCTGCTCGCCAGTTTTGTGGCGCAGGCTGACACCTATCCCAGCAAGCCCATTCGCGTCACCGTGCCCTTCGGCGCCGGTGGCGTGGCCGATATCACCGTGCGGCTGGTTACCGAAAAGATGGGCGACAGGTTGGGCCAGCGCTTCGTGATCGAGAATCTGCCGGGTGCCGGCGGCGGCCTGGCCGCCCAGCGTGCGCTGGCCGCTCCGGCCGATGGCTATACGCTGGCGCTGTTCAGCAACGGCACGGCCGTCAGCGTGCCGCTGTTCAAGGCCCTGCCGTTCGATCCGGTGAAGGATTTCGTGCCGGTCTCCACCATGGGCCAGTTCGATTTCGTGCTGGCCGCCAATGGCGCCTCGGCCTATCGCAGCTTGAGCGATTTCATCAAGGCGGCGCAGGCCAGGCCCGGCGCGCTGAATGTCGGCACCATCAATGTCGGCAGCACCCAGCATCTCTCGGGCCTGCTGTTTGCCAGCGAGGCCAGGATCAAGGTGGTGGCGGTGCCCTTCCGCACCACGCCCGATGCCATGGTCGGGCTGCTCCGCAACGATGTCGATCTGGTGATCGATTCCTATGCTTCGCTGAAATCTGGCCTGGATGACAAGCGCCTGACTGCGCTGGCCACCACGGGCGCGACACGCTCGGTGCTGCTGCCGCAGACGCCGACGGTGGCCGACCAGGGCGTGCGCAGCTTCGATGTCACCTCCTGGAATGCGCTGTTCGCCCGTACCGGCACGCCGCCGGAGGTGATTGCCCTGCTCAACCGCACCATGCGGGACGTCCTGGCCGAGGATGGCCTCAAGAAGCGCCTGCTGGAACTCGGCATCGAGGCCAGGGCCAGCACACCCGAGGAACTGGGCAAGAAGCTGAAAGACGATATCGCGCGCTGGACGGCCGTGATCCAGGCCGCCGACGTTCCTAAGCAGTAAACTGGGCCGAAACAATAGGAGGCGGCGATGGACAGTATCCGCTGCATGATGATGCGGGGTGGCACCTCGAAGGGCGCCTATTTCCTCGCTGACGACCTGCCCGCCGATAGCGCGGCGCGCGATCATATCTTGCTGCAGGTGATGGGTTCGCCCGATGCGCGGCAGGTCGATGGCATCGGCGGCGCCCATCCGTTGACCAGCAAGGTGGCGATCGTTTCGCGCTCCAAAGATCCGGCCTGCGATATCGATTTTCTGTTCTGCCAGGTCGGCATCACAGAGCCGCTGGTCGATACCACGCCCAACTGCGGCAATATCCTGGCCGGCGTGGCACCCTTTGCCATCGAACGCGGCCTGATCGTGGCGAAACACCCGGAAACGCGGGTCAAGGTCAAAACCATCAACACCGGCACCATTGCCGATATCCTGGTGCAGACGCCGCAGGGCCGGGTGGCCTATGGCGGTGCGGCGCGCATCGACGGCGTGCCCGGCACGGCGGCGCCGGTTGCCATCGATTTTCTCGACGCGGCCGGTTCGGTCTGCGGCAGCCTGCTGCCGACCGGCAACACGGTGGATCGTGTTGCCGGCATCGATGTCACGCTGATCGACAATGGCATGCCGGTAATTGTGCTGAGCGCGGCCTCGGTGGGGCGCACGGGCTATGAACCGCGCGACCAGCTCGACAAGGACAAGGAACTGAAAGCCCGGCTGGAGGAGATTCGCCTTGCTGCCGGGCCTTTGATGACTCTCGGCGACGTGACCAAAAAGGTCGTGCCCAAGATCGCGCTGGTGGCGCCGCCGCAAACTGCCAGCGGCCATATCTGCACCCGCAGTTTCATCCCGCATGAATGTCATGCCTCGATCGGCGTGTTTGCCGCAGTGACGGTGGCGACCGCCTGCGTGCTGCCCGGCTCGCCGGCGGCGGCCGTGGCGCGCGTGCCAGCGGGACCGGTGAAGGTGATGTCGGTCGAGCATCCGACCGGCGAATTCACAGTGCGGCTGGAAGTGGATGACAGCGGCGGCCAGCCGGTGGTGACCCGCGCCGGCCTGCTGCGCACGGCGCGTGCGCTGTTCGATGGTCGCGTCTTCCTGCGCGACGCGGCGGCCTGAAAGGATTGTTGAGGAGAGATACAATGGCTGAGAAAACAGGTCTGGTTGTCAGTGCCCATCCCGGCGACTTCGTCTGGCGGGCCGGTGGCGCCATCGCGCTGCATGTGAAGCAGGGTTATCGGGTCAAGATCGTCTGCCTGGCCTATGGCGAACGCGGCGAAAGCCAGTGGGCCTGGAAGAAGGCCGGCGTGAAGCTGGAGGATGTGAAGGCGCAGCGCCGGGAGGAATCGCAAAAAGCCGCCGAGATTCTGGGTGCTGAAATCGAATTCTTCGATGCCGGTGACTATCCGTTGCGTGCCACGGAAGAGATGCTGGATCGCCTGGTCGATATCTACCGCGCAGTGAAGCCCAAGTTCGTGCTGACCCATGCGCTGGAAGATCCCTACAATTTCGATCATCCGCTGGCCTCCCATATCGCGCAGGAGGCCCGCATCATCGCCCAGGCCGCCGGCCACAAGCCCGATCCGGACCGCGCCTATACCGCGCCGCCGGTTTTCCTGTTCGAACCGCACCAGCCCGAGCAGTGTAATTTCAAGCCGCAGGTGATCCTGAATATCGATGAAGTGTGGGAGACCAAATACAAGGCCTTCCAGATTCTCGCCGCGCAGAAGCATCTTTGGGAATACTACACACGGGTCGCCCTCAATCGCGGCATGCAGGGCGGTCGCAATGCCGGCATTGCCATGACCTATGGCGAAGCCTATCAGCGCCTCTTCCCCTCAGTCGTGAGCACGCTGTCATGACGGCCTTTGGCAAGCTGGGCGTTGTCGTCCGGAATATCCCGCGCGTCGAGCAGTCCACGGTCGATATTCTCATGGGTCTTGGCGTTTCGACCACCCATGAGGCCTCGGGCCGTGCGCCCAATCTGATGAAGCCTTACATGCGGCCGATCTGGCCCGGCGCGCAGGTGGCGGGCAATGCCGTCACCGTGCTGGCACAGCCGGGCGACAACTGGATGCTGCATGTCGCGGTCGAGCAGTGCAAAGCCGGCGATATCCTCGTCGTTGCCTGCACCACCGACAATACCGACGGCATGTTCGGCGACCTGCTGGCAACCTCGCTGAAGGCGCGCGGCGTGGTCGGCCTGGTGATCGATGCCGGCGTGCGTGACGTGAAGACACTGACCGAGATGGGTTTCCCGGTCTGGTCAAAGGCAGTGAATGCACGCGGCACGGTGAAGGCCACGCTGGGCTCGGTCAATGTGCCGGTGGTATGTGCCGGCGCGCTGGTCAATCCGGGTGATGTGGTGGTGGCCGATGACGATGGCGTGGTTGTCATTCCGGCCGCGCAGGCGGCGACGGTTGCCAAATCCGGCCAGGCCCGTGAAGCCAACGAGACCGAGAAGCGCACCAGGCTGGCCTCGGGCGTGCTGGGGCTCGACATGTACAAGATGCGCGAAGGCCTTGCCGCCGCCGGGCTTACATATGTCGATTACCCTTACAAAGGTGACTGAATCATGAGCAATCATCCGGTCATTGCCTTCATTGGTTTCGGCGAGGCGGCACAGGCTTTCGTCAAGGGCTGGAAATCCGAAGGCGTCACGCTGCGGATCCTTGCCTATGACATCCTGCTGGATGACCGTGCCGCGGCGCCGACCAAACGGGCGGAATGCGTAGCGCTCGGTGTACAGGTGGCGGCCAGCGCGGTGGAGGCCGCCAAAGAGGCCGATCTGGTGATCTGCGCCGTCACCGCCGATCAAGTGATCGCCGCTGCCGAAAGCATCCTGCCGGCGGCGCGGGCGGGGCTCACCTTTCTTGACATCAATTCGGCGGCGCCGTTCCGGAAGACCGCTGCCGCTGCACCGCTGGCCGAAAAGGGCGTTGCCGTGGTGGATGTCGCGGTGATGCAGCCGGTCTACCCCAAACTGCACAAGACCCCACTGCTGATCAGCGGCCCGGGTGCCGCATCTGTCGCACCTGTCCTGGCCGCACTCGGCATGGAAGCGGAAGTGGTCTCCGATGCACTGGGCGATGCCTCCATCGTGAAGATGGTGCGCAGCATTGCCATCAAGGGCATCGAGAGCGTGGTGATGGAATGCATGACCGCTGCCGTGAAATTCGGCGTGGCCGACCGCGTGGTGCCCACCATCAGCGACTATCTGGCCAACAAGACCTTCGCGACGCTGGCCAACCATGTGATGGAACGCGTGGTGGTGCATGGCGGGCGCCGGGCGGCCGAAATGCGCGAGGTGGTCGCCACAATGGAAGCGGCGGGTTTGAGTTCCTACATGCCGGCCGCCACGGCGGCGCATCAGCAGTGGGTGACCGATCTTAACCTGAAATCCCGCTTCGGCGGGCCGGTACCCAAGGACGGCCGCGCCATTGCCGCGGCCTTGCTGCTGCGCCTGTCATCCCGGCAGGCTTCGTAATACCAATAGACTGAGCAGATTGTCCAAGGAGGGCTCAGATGGCCCGCATTATCGGTTCGATTGCCACATCCCATACGCCAACCATCGGCTTCGCCCATGATTTCAAGAGCAAGGACGATCCGGTCTGGGGTCCGATCTTTGCCGCCTATGAACCGATCAAGGCCTGGATCAATGAGAAGAAACCGGATGTTTTCTTCGTCATCTACAATGATCACATCACGTCGTTCTTTTTCGACCATTACTCCGCCTTTGCCCTTGGTATCGGTAACGACTATGCCGTGGCCGATGAGGGCGGTGGCGCCCGCGACCTGCCGCCGCTGAAAGGCCAGGCCGCGCTGGCGCAGCATATCGGCGCGTCACTGATGGCCGAAGAATTCGACATGTCTTTCTTCCAGAACCGCGCGCTGGATCACGGCTGCTTTTCGCCGCTCTCGATGTTCGCCCCACGCGACAATGGCGCCTGGACCGTGCCGGTGATCCCGCTGCAGGTCGGCGTGCTGCAATTCCCGGTCCCCAGTGCGCTGCGCTGCTGGAAGCTGGGCCAGGCGTTGCGCCGCGCCATCGAAAGCTATCCGGAAGACCTGAAGGTGGTGATCATCGCCACCGGCGGGCTGTCCCATCAGGTTCACGGCGAACGCGCCGGCTTCAACAACACCGCATGGGACATGGAATTTCTCGACCTGTTCGAGAAGGATCCGGAAAAGCTGACCAAGCTGACCCATGCCGACTATGCCACGCGGGGCGGCATGGAAGGCTCCGAGGTGATTATGTGGCTGATCATGCGCGGCGCCATGAATGCCAGGGTGAAGAAGCTGCACCAGACCCATTACCTGCCCTCCATGACCAGCATCGCCACAGCCGTCTATGAGAATGCGGAAGACGTGACGCCGTCGCCCGAGGCCATTGCGGCCCAGCGCCAGCAGATCGGCTACCAGCTCGCCGGCGCGGAAAAGCTGGAAGGCACCTATCCCTACACGCTGCAGCGCAGTGTGAAGGCGCATCGCATCAACCGATTCCTGCATGATCTGGTCTATCCGGCCCATCGCGAGGCTTTTCTGGCCGACGAGGACGCCGAATATGAAAAGGCGGGCTTAAGCCCGGAAGAACGCGACCTGATCCGCCGCCGCGACTGGCGCGGCCTGATCCACTATGGCGCCATTTTCTTCGTGCTGGAAAAGCTGGGCGCCGTCACCGGGGTCTCCAACCTGCATATCTATGCCGCCATGCGCGGCCAGTCGCTGGAAGATTTCCAGAAGACGCGCAATGCCCCGGGTGCGCTATACTCGGTGGCCGGCAAGGCTGCCGGCCAGCAGAGCTGGGACCAGCCGGCCAAAAGCTGACGCGGCTGGAGACCGAATATCATGCGGATCGATTTCCTTGGCCTGGAAGCCTTCCTGAGCATTGCCGATCACGGCAGCTTCCATCGCGCGGCGGCGAACCTGAATCTGTCGCAGACCGCGCTCAGCCATCGCATGAAAAAGCTGGAGGATGATCTCGGCATCAAGCTGCTGACCCGCACCACGCGGCATGTGGCGCTCACCCCGGCTGGCGTCGAGCTGCTGCCCAAGGCGCGCCGGCTGATGTCGGATATCTCGGATTCCTTCGACGAGCTGCGCCAGCAGGGCAAGGCACGGCAGGATCGCCTCAGCATCGGCTGCCTGCCCACCATTGCCGTGCATTATTTGCCGCCGATCCTGCGCGAATTGCGCAAGAACTTTCCCGATCTCAATATCCGAATTTTCGACAATTCCAAGACCGAGATCGCCGAACTGGTGCATCGCGGCGAGGCGGAATTCGGCATCACCATCGTGGCGGCCGACCGCTGGGATCTGGAAATAACGCCGCTGATGAAGGAAGCCTTCGTCGTCATCTGTCCGAAAGGTCATCCGCTGGCCGGCAAGGCCACGGTCAGCTGGTCGGCCCTGGAAGACCAGCCGCTGGTGCGGGTCAGCGCGCAGACCGGCAATCGCCAGCTGATCGATGCAGCCCTTGGCGCCCGGCGGGAAGACATGACCTGGCGCTACGAGGTGCAGCATGTGGTCAGTGCCGTTGGCCTGGTGCGCGCCGGCCTTGGCCTTGCCGTCGTCCCGCAATTGGCGATCAGCCCGGCGGATTCCGCCGGCGTGGTGACGATCCCGCTGCGCCATCCCACCGTATCGCGCACGCTTGGCGTGGTCTCGCGCCGCGGCGTGCCGCTGTCGCCGGCCGCCGATGCCCTGCTTGGTCTGCTGCGCAAGCATGTGAAAACCGCCTGAATGAAAAAAGCCCGGTCGTGAGACCGGGCTTTTCCATGGCGCGAGAACCGGCTGCGGGTCAGTTCACGCTCTGGATCGAATCCTTCAGGATGCCGAAGATGTCGTCGATATGGCCCTTGTTGAGGATCAGCGGCGGCGACAGAGCGATGGTGTCGCCGGTCAACCGGCACATCAGGCCCTTTTCATACGCTTTCACGAAGATGTCGTAGCCGCGCTTGCCGGCGCCGTCTTCCCGCGGCGCCATTTCGATACCGGCCATGATGCCGATATTGCGAATGTCGATCACGTTCTTCACGCCCTTCAGGCTGTGGGCGGCCTCTTCCCAATAGGGCGCCAGCGCCTTGGCATTCTCGAAAATGCCTTCGTCGCGATAGAGGTCGAGTGTGGCGATGCCGGCGGCGCAGGCCAGCGCATGGGCCGAATAGGTATAGCCGTGGAACAGCTCGATCATGTTCTCCGGGCCGCTCATGAAGGCATCATGCACATGCTTGCGGGTGAACACGGCCGCAGCCGGCACGGCGGCATTGGTCAGGCCCTTGGCCACCGTCATCATGTCGGGCACCACATCGAAGGTATCGGCACCGAAGGCGGCACCGGTGCGGCCGAAACCGCAGATCACTTCGTCGAAGATCAGCAGGATGCCATGCTTGTCGCAAATCTGGCGCAGCTTCTGCAGGTAGCCCTTCGGTGGGATCAGCACGCCGGTCGAGCCAGCCACCGGCTCGACGATCACGGCGGCAATCGTGCTGGCGTCATGCAGCGCGACAATGCGCTCCAGGTCATCGGCCAGATGGGTGCCCCAGTCGGGCTGGCCCTTGGAGAAGGCCATGTCCTTCAGGCTGTGAGTATGCGGCAGGTGATCGACACCGGCCAGCAGCGGGCCGAACACCTTGCGGTTCGACACGATGCCGCCAACCGAGATGCCGCCGAAGCCGACACCGTGATAGCCGCGCTCGCGGCCGATCAGGCGGGTGCGGGCGCCTTCGCCGCGGGCGCGGTGATAGGCGATGGCAATTTTGAGCGCGGTATCGACGGCTTCGGAGCCGGAATTGGCGAAGAACACATGATTGATGTCGGCCGGCGCCAGATGCGCGAGGCGGGCGGCGAATTCAAACGCCTTGGGATGGCCCATCTGGAAGGTGGGCGCGAAATCCATTTCGGCGGCCTGCTTCTGGATCGCCTTCACGATCGGCTCGCGGCAATGGCCGGCATTGACGCACCACAGGCCGGCCGAGCCATCAATCACCTGGCGGCCGTCATGGGTGGTGTAATGCATGTCCTTGGCGCCGACGAGCAGCCGCGGATTGGCCTTGAACTGACGGTTCGCCGTGAAGGGCATCCACCAGGATTCGAGGTCGTTCGGCACGGCGGTGTTTTCGTTGGAAACAAGGGCGGGTTTGGCTGACATGGCAGGCTCCGGCGCGCTGATGGGAGGGGCTTGGGCAGCATCATCGGGGGTTTCGGCATAGTGAAACAGTGCTTTTCTGCGTTTTTATAACCCCTTGATATTTATGAGTTGATCGGCAGAATGTTCACGATCCTGAACAGCGAAACGGCCCATATCATGGAAAAAGCCTCGGATATCGATATCGGCAGCCGGCTCAAGGCGGTGCGTCTGGCCGCCAAGCTGTCCCAGCGCGAACTGGCCCGCCGCGCCGGGGTCACCAATGCCACCATTTCGCTGATCGAGGCCAACCAGATGAATCCCTCGGTCGGCGCGCTGAAACGCGTGCTGGACGGACTGGCGATGAGTCTGGCGGAATTCTTCGCCATGGAAGACGCCCCGGCCCCACGCAAGGCGTTTTACAGCGCCGACGAGCTGGCCGAAGTGGGCAAGGGCAAGATCAGTTACCGCCAGGTCGGCGCCGACCTGCGCAGCCGCGCGCTGCAGATTCTGGTCGAACGCTATGCGCCCGGTGCCGATACCGGCCGCGTCATGCTGCGGCACGCGGGCGAGGAGGGCGGCGTGGTGATCCGCGGCCGCATGGAAGTGACGGTGGCCGATCAGGTGCGCGTGCTGGGGCCGGGCGATGCCTATTATTTCGAGAGCGACCAGCCGCACCGTTTCCGCAATATCGGCCGCGAGGCCTGCGAGCTGATCAGCGCCTGTACGCCGCCGACATTCTAGGCCTGTTCAGTCCTTCGTCGCCGCAACGGCAACGATCTCGATCATATGCGGATGCTCCAGCGTGGCGCCGATGCAGGCGCGCTGCGGCGGATTGTCCATGTCGACCCACTGATCCCACATCTCGTTCATCTGCGGCTTCAGGGCCATGTCGGCGATATAGACGGTGCAGGACAGCAGCCGCGACTTGTCAGTGCCGGCGTCCTTCAGATGCCGTTCGATCTTGGCCAGTGTTTCCGCCGCCTGCTTGCGCATGTCCAGCTCTGCCGTATCGGCCACGGCAACGGTGAATATAAGGTTGCCATGCACGACCGCGCGGCTGCGGGTCGGCGTCATGCCGGTGAAGCGGGTAATCGGCAGCATCGGTTTATTCCTTCGTGACGGCAACGGCGACGATCTCGATCAGGTCGCCCTCTTCCAGCGTGGCGCCGATACAGGCGCGCTGCGGCGGATTGCTCATATCCACCCACTGGTCCCAGATCTCGTTCATCTGCGGCTTCAGCGCCATGTCGGTGATGTAGACGGTGCAGGACAGCAGCCGCGACTTGTCGGTGCCGGCCTGCGCCAGAGACTCGTCGATCTTGGCCAGCGCCTCGGCCGTCTGCTTGCGCATGTCCAGCTCGTAGGTGTCGGCGGTCGCAACCGTGAAGACCATGCCGTTGAAGACAACAAGGCTGCTGCGCCCGGCGACGCTGCCGGGAAAGCGGGTGATCGGACGCATCTTCGGACTCTCCTCAGCCGCCGGCGGTGCCGATCATCTTGCTCGGCAGCCAGGTGACCAGGCCGGGGAAGTAATAGATCAGCCCCACGGCAACGCACATCAGCAGGAACAGCGGGAACGCTGTCTTGGCGATATAGGTGATCTGGTGTCCGGTCATGCCCTGCAGCACGAACAGGTTGAAACCCACCGGCGGCGTGATCTGCGCCATTTCCACCACCAGCACGATGAAGATGCCGAACCAGACCAGGTCGATACCCAGCCGCTCGATCATCGGCAGCACGATGGCCATGGTCAGCACCACCATCGAGATGCCATCGAGGAAGCAGCCGAGGATGATGTAGAACACCATCAGCACCATGATCAGCGCGCCGGCGCTGAGCTGCATCTTGTCGATCCAGTCGGCCAGATGGCGCGGCAGGCCGGTGAAGCCCATCGCCAGCGTCAGGAAGGCGGCGCCGGCGAGGATGAGGGCAATCATGCAGCTCAGCCGCGTGGCGCCCAGCAGGCTGTCGACAAAGGTCTGCCAGTTCAGGCTGCCCTGCAGACGGGCCACGATCAGCGCGCCGACCACGCCGAGGCCGGCGGCCTCAGTGGCGGTGGCGATGCCGGTGTAGATCGAGCCGAGCACGGCAACGATCAGGCCTACGGTCGGCAGCAGATGCCGGGAGGCGAAGATTTTTTCCTTGAAGGTGTAGCGCTCGGTCGGTTCCGGAATCCTGCCCGGATTGAGCAGCGACCAGACGATGATATAGCCCATGAACAGGCCGCCCAGCAGGATGCCGGGGATCACACCGCCGATGAACAGCTTGGAGATCGAGACATCGGTGGCGACGCCATAAACGATCATGATCAGCGACGGCGGAATCAGCAGGCCCAGCGTGCCGGCGCCGGCCAGCGTGCCGATCACCATGTCTTCCGGATAGTTGCGGGCGCGCAGCTCGGGCACTGTCATCTTGCCGATGGTGGCGCAGGTGGCAGCCGACGAACCGGATACGGCGGCGAAGATGGTGCAGCCGATGACGTTGGTGTGCAGCAGGCGGCCGGGAATCCGCGTCATCCATGGCGCCAGACCGCGGAACATGTCTTCCGACAGCTTGGTGCGGAACAGGATTTCGCCCATCCAGATGAACATCGGCAGGGCGGTCAGCGTCCAGCTGGATGATGCACCCCAGATGGTGGTGACCATGGCATCGCCCACCGGGCGCGAGGTGAACACCGCCATGGCAAGCCAGCCGCAGCTCAGCAGGCCGAGGCCGATCCACAGGCCGGCGGCAAACAGGACGAAAAGCGCCGCAATGAGAAAAACGGCAATGAGAATCTGATCCATAATTCAGTCGTCCTATTCAGTGCGCGCGAGTTCGGCGTTCTGGCCGTCGAGCGGCTTGCCGCGCAGAACGAGAACGAATTCCTCGATGAATGAAATGCAGAAGATCACCGTGCCGAGCGCCATGGCGAGCTGCGGAATCCACAGCGGCGTCGCATCGTTGGCGGTGCTGATGTCGTTAAACTTGTAGGACCACCAGACCATCTTCACGCTATAGAAAGCAAAGGTACCGCTGACCACGATGGCCATCAGGACGCAGAACAGTTCCAGGCCGCGCCGTGCTTTGCCGGTGAAGCGGCTGATGATCAGGGTGACGCGAATATGGTCGCCCTTGGTCAGCGTGCCGGCAAGCGCCAGGAACGAGGCGGCAGCCATGAAATATCCGGCATAGGAGTCGATGCCGCGGATATAGAAATTGAACTGGCGGCCGAGGATGCTGAGCATGATCGTCGCCAGCAGCGCGATCATGAACAGACCCGCCAGCCAAAGGGCGACGTGGTAGAGCGGGGCAAGGGGAGAGCGCATGGAAAGACTCGCAGGGAGGTAGAAAAGCGCCGGGCGGGTTTTTGAGGCCCGCCCGGCTGGGATTTACATCTTCTTGTAGGCGTCGACGATGGCGGCGCCATCGGCACCGGTCTTCTTGACCCATTCTTCAATCATCGTGGCGCCGATCTTCTGCAGGCCTTCCTTCAGGGCCGGGCTCGGCGGCTGCACCTTCATACCGTTCTTGGCAAGGTCGGCCTTGGCGGATTCGGACTCGACAACCGAAACGTCCCAGCCGCGCTTCTCGGCGACGGCAGCGGCATCCAACACGGCTTTCTGCGTGGCGGCGTCCAGCTTCTTGAAGGCGTCCACGCTGGCGAACACCATGTTCTTCGGCAGCCAGGCCTGCGTGTCGTAGTAATGCGTCAGGCTTTCCCAGACCTTGGAATCACGGCCAGTCGCACCCGATGTCATCATGGTATCGACCACGCCGGTCGCCAGCGCCTGGGCCAGTTCGGCCACCTGGATGGTCACCGGCTGGGCCTGCACCAGTTCGGCGATGCGCGAGGTTGCCGGGCTGTAGGCGCGCCACTTGACGCCCTTCAGATCCTGCACTGTGTTGATGTCTTTCTTGGAGTAGATGCCCTGCGGCGGCCACGGCACGACATACAGCGCCATCATGCCCTGATCGGCCAGCTTCTTGTCGATCACCGGCTTCTGCGCCTTCCACAGCTTGGCGGCGTCGGGGACGCTGGTGGCGAGGAAGGGCACGCCATCGGCGCCGAAGGTCGGGATTTCATTCTCGATGTTGACCATCAGTACTTCGCCGATCTGCACCTGACCGGTCTGCACGGCGCGCTTGATTTCCGGCGCCTTGAACAACGAGGCACCCGGATGCACGGTGATCTCCAGCTTGCCGCCAGACATCTTTTTCACATCCTCGGCAAACTGCACCATGTTCTTGGTATGGAAGTTGCCGGCGGGATATGCGCCCGGCAGATCCCATTTCGTCTGCGCCGAGGCGCCAGCGCTGACCAGCGCAACGCCGAACACGGCGGCGGAAAGCCACATCTTGCGAGTCATTTGAATATTCTCCCCGTTGAACCGATGCGCCCAGGGCATGAAGCGTGGCGCGCATCAAATTAGTTTGTCATCGTATGACCGGTTTTGGCAAGGCCAAGGCGCCCGGAAAACAGGCTGGCGCCGAAACGGGCAGGGTGATTGCGGATAGACCTGCACCGCACCAATTTTGCACCATTCGTATCCGCATCATCCGTGTGGAACCCCATGCCGGCGGCCGTTGATGGCCGTCTGTTATTCTCCAGTGCTGTGACAGTGCTCGCATTGCGCGTCGCAGCAGCAATTGGCACTGCCGTCCCGGACCGGCTATGGTGCCGGCCGGACAGCGAAACGGGCCGTGATGACAGCCGCACTGGATCAGAGTACCGCGCCGCAGACGCCTGATGGCGCTATCCGCCCGGCCTCATGGCGGGCGCGCTTGTCCTGGGCGATGTTCGACTGGGCCAACCAGCCCTATTTCACCGTCATCACCACCTTCATTTTCGCGCCCTATTTCACCGCCAAGGTGATCGGCAATTCCGTCGATGGTCAGTCGCTGTGGGGCTTCACCCAGGCCTTCTCGGCGGCGCTGGTGGCGCTGGGTGCGCCGTTTCTCGGCGCCATCGCCGATGCCGGCGGCCGGCGCAAACCCTGGCTGTTCGTGTTCCAGATCCAGCTCGCCTTCGGCTGCGCGCTGCTGTGGCTCGCCCAGCCGGGCCAGCCGCAGCTGCTGCCGCTGGTGATCCTCGGCCTGGTGCTGGCCAATATCGCGGCCGAATATTCGATCATGTTCAACAATGCCCTGCTGCCGGCGCTGGAAACGCCGCGCCATGTCGGGCGGCTCAGCGGCCTGGGTTGGGGCATGGGCTATATCGGCGGCCTGATCGCGCTGTTCGGCGTGCTCATCGTGTCGCAGCCTGAACTGATCGGCATCACGCCACCGCCGGGCGAGGCCTTGCTCGGCCTCAAGCGCGACGCCTTCGAGGCCGAGCGCATCATCGGCCCGGTGGCGGCGATCTGGCTCGGCATCTTCGTGATGCCGATGTTTTTGTTCACGCCGGACCGCCCGGGATCGGGCCGGCCTTTCCGTGCGGTGGTGCGCGACGGCATCGGCCGCGTGGTCAACACCGTGCGGCACATGCGGCAGTATCGCAACCTGCTGCGCTTCCTGATCAGCTATATGATCTACTACGATGGCCTGGTGGCGGTGATCGGCTTCGGTGGCATCTATGCCGCCGGCATCTTCGGCTGGGGCACCACGGAACTTGGCCTGTTTGGCATCGTGCTCAACGTGATCGCGATTCCGTCCGTCATCCTCGGCGGCTGGCTGGAAGACCGTTGGGGCTCCAAACGCGCCGTGCAGCTCGCCATCATCATCGTCGGCCTTGGCACCTTCGGCATTCTGTCGATCAGCGCGACCGGCGTGCTGTTCGTGATCGAGGTGGCGCCGCGCGTGGCCGGCGCCGGGCTGTTCTCATCGGCGGGCGAGCAGGTGTTTTTCCTCTGCGCTGCGCTGCTGGGCCTGGGCATGGGCACCATGCAGGCGGCCAGCCGCACCCTGGTGGCCCGGCTGTCGCCGCCCGACATGGTGGGCGAATTCTTCGGCATCTACGCGCTGTCGGGCCGCGCCACCACCTTCCTGGCGCCGCTGCTGATCGGCATCGCCACGGCGGTGTTCGCCACGCAACGCATCGCCGTCATCGTGATCCTGGTGTTTCTCGCCGTCGGCTTCGCGCTGCTGTGGAAAGTGGAGGAGCCGGCGCGTGAGTAACGCGCCGGCGATCCGTCACGCCGTTTTGGCGAAAGGCCGCTGCGGTTTCTCGCGGCCGGCCAGTGCCAGTTCGGCCTCGTGCATGTAATCGCGGGTGATCGGCAGGGTGTCGAGCTGCTTGGTCAGTTGCACCTGGAACACCATCTGGCCCCAAAGCCGGAAGGTGATTTCCGACGCCGCCAGATAGAACTCCCACATGCGGCAGAAGCGCTCGTCATACAGTGCGCGCGCCTTGTCCCACTGCGCCATGAAACGGGCCCGCCAGTGCCACAGCGTCTCGGCATAATGCAGCCGCAGGATTTCCATGTCGGTGACCCAGAGCTGGCTCTGCTCGATCACCGGCATCACTTCCGACAGCGCCGGGATATAGCCGCCGGGGAAGATGTATTTGCGGATGAAGGCTGGTGTCACGCCAGGGCCATCCGAACGGCCGATCGAATGCACCAGGGCGACGCCGCCGTCTTTCAGCAGGCGGCGGATGCCGTCGAAATATTCCCGGTAATGCGGCACACCGACATGCTCGAACATGCCCACGCTGACGATGCGGTCGAACTGCCCGTCCATCTTGCGGTAGTCGACCAGCTCGAAGCTCACCCGGTCGCTCAGGCCACGCTCCTGGGCGCGACGCTGGGCAATCGCCAGCTGTTCCTCACTCAGCGTAATGCCGGTGACATGCACGCCGCAGGTCTCGGCCAGATATAGCGCCAGCCCGCCCCAGCCGCAGCCGATTTCCAGCACGCGCATGCCGGGCTGCAGGTTCAGCTTGGCCGCGATATGCCGTTTCTTGGCCAGCTGCGCCTGCTCCAGCGTGGTGTCAGGCGTTGGGAAATAGGCACAGGAATACTGCTTGTCGGTATCGAGGAAGAGATCGTAGAGCCGGCCGTCGAGATCGTAGTGATGCTGCACGCGGCGGCGGGCAGTGTCTTCGGGGTTGAACTGGTACCACAGCCGCATGGTGCGTTCGAAAATCCGCTGCAGGCCCGAGAGCGGCAGCGTGCCATGGACACCGAGATTGCGCACCACCAGGGCGAGGAAGTCGTAGATCGTGCCTTTTTCCAGCACCAGCTCGCCATCCATATAGGCTTCGCCGACCGCCAGTTTCGGATTCAGCGCGATGCGCCATGCGGTGCTCGGCTTGGTCAGCCGGATCACCACCGTATCGGGGCCCGCAGGCTCACCGAAATGCCGCGTCTCACCGCGATGGTTGATCATCGTCAGCGAACCGGCCTTGATCACCTTGCTAAAGACATAACCAAGAAGCATGCGGAATCTCCAACTCAAAGAGATAACGCCCCATCCCGGTATTCATATTGGCGCGCAGCCCCATGCCCGGCAAGAGGGCATTTGAGGCGCATTCCACATCCGTCTGTGCTGTATATCCGGATGGTTGGGTAGGCTTCGGTCTAATTCCCGGGCCAGTTCTCGGCCCAGGCGATGCCCTGCTTCTGCATCATGCGCTGGAAGGCCGGGCGGGTGTAGGTGGCGCCGACCACGCGTTCGATATTCGCCCACTGCCACATCGGCTTGCTCAGGAAGCGGCTCCAGCGCGTCAGCATGGCGAGATAAATGTCGCACAGGCTGAAACTTGATCCCAGCATATAGGATGCTGTTGGTCCGATACCGTCATCCAGCACCTGGAAATTGCGGTAGAGCCTGGCTTCGGCCTGGGCCTTGAGCGCGGCCTGGCCCGCAGCATCGGCAAAGGTCCAGTCCGGGTGGAACCAGTCGATGAATCCCACCTGCAGGGTGTTGGTCATATAGGTCAGCCACTGGTAATAGCGGCCGCGCAGTTGCATCCCCACCGGCGGCGACAGCTGCGCCTCGGGATGCAGGTCGCTGAGATACTGGCAGATCGCGACGGTCTCAAAGATCGCGAAGCCGTCATGCACCAGCGTCGGGATGCGACCGTTCGGGTTCAGCGCCTTGTAGGCGGCCTGTTCATGCTGCTTGCTGGCGATATCCAGCTTCACCATCTCGTAGGGCGCACCGATTTCTTCCAGCACCGCCTGGGGTGCCATCGCCGCCGTGCCCGGGGCCCAGTAGAGCGTGTACATGATCAATGCCGGAAATGGCGCATGCCGGTGAAGACCATGGCCAGCCCGGCCTTGTCGGCGGCATCGATCACCTCCTGGTCGCGGATCGAACCGCCCGGCTGGATCACGGCGGTGGCGCCGGCCTCGACCAGCACTTCCAGGCCATCGGCGAACGGGAAGAAGGCATCCGAGGCCGCCACCGATCCCTTGGTCAGCGCGTCGCTCAGGCCGGCGGCCTTGGCGGCATCCTGGGCCTTGCGATAGGCGATGCGGGCGCTATCGACACGGCTCATCTGGCCGGCGCCGATGCCCACGGTGGCACCGTTTTTGGCGTAAACAATGGTGTTCGACTTCACATGCTTGCCGACGCGGAAGGCAAACAGCATGTCGGCCAGTTCCTGCGCCGTGGGCGCACGCTTGGTCACGACTTTCAGGTCGGTCTCGGTGATGCGGCCGGCGTCCCGCGTTTGCACCAGATAGCCGCCGGCGACCGATTTGACGAACCAGCCGGCCGCCACCGGATCGGCCATGCCGCCGGTGATGAGCAGGCGCAGGTTCTTCTTCGCCGCGAGAAACGCCTTGGCATCCTCGTCGGCTTCCGGCGCCACGATCACCTCGGTGAAGATGGCGCCGATTTTCTCAGCCGTCGCCTTGTCCAGTTTGCGGTTCATGGCGACGATGCCGCCAAAGGCCGAGGTGGAATCGCAACGCAGCGCCGCATCCCAGGCACTGCTGAGACTGTCAGCCATCGCCACGCCGCAGGGATTGGCATGCTTGATGATGGCGATCGTCGGCCTGTCGGCGAATTCCGACACCAGCTCGAAGGCCGCGTCAGTATCATTTAAATTATTATAGCTGAGTTCCTTGCCCTGCAGCTGCTGCGCGGTCGCCACGCCCGGGCGCTTGTCGCCGGTCACATAGAACGCCGCCTGCTGGTGCGGGTTCTCGCCATATCGCAGCGTCTGCTTGCGCTCGGCCGAGACCAGCAGGGTCGGCGGGAAAGCCTCGCCATTCTGGCGCGCGAACCAGGTGGCGATCATCGAGTCATAGGCGCCGGTATGGGCATAGGCCTTGGCGGCCAGTTCGCGGCGCAGGCCGAGCGGCGTGGCGCCGTTATTGGCCTTCAGCGCGTCGAGGATTTTGCTGTAGTCGGCGACATCGACCACCACATTGACGAAACCGTGATTCTTGGCTGCCGAGCGGATCATCGCCGGACCGCCGATATCGATATTCTCGATGCAGGTGGGGAAATCGGCGCCCTTGGCGACCGTGGCGGCAAACGGATAGAGATTCACCACCACCAGGTCGATCGGCGGGATGTTGTGCTTGTCCATCGCCGCCTTGTGCTCGGGCTCGTCGCGCAGCGCCAGGATGCCGCCATGGATGGTGGGGTGCAGCGTCTTCACGCGGCCATCCATCATCTCGGGGAAGCCGGTATGCTCGGCGACTTCTTTTACGGCCACGCCGGCATCCTTCAGCGCCTTGTAGGTGCCGCCGGTGGACAGGATCTCGATGCCGAAGCCGCTGAGCGCCTTGCCGAACTCGATCAGGCCGGTCTTGTCGGAAACGGACAGCAGCGCACGGCGGACGGGAATGAGATCGACGGATGACATGGGCGGGGGCCTCGGGCAGGCAGAGAGGGATGGGCGGCAGGGCTATAGCATGCCAATGCTACGCGCAAAAGCGGTGTAAAATCGGTCTTAAACAAGGACTTGCGGGGTTTGTGCGGGGCCCCGATCCATGCTAAACGAGGCCCCCATGCGATCCTATCTCGAATTCGAAAAGCCAATCGCCGAACTTGAGGCGAAAATCGCCGAGCTGAAGCAGCTCAGCGATCAGGGCAACAGCGACATTGCCGATGACCTGGAGCGGCTGGAGGCCAAGGCGGCCCAGCAGCTGCAGGCCACCTATGCCAAACTTGGCGCGTGGCAGAAAACCCAGGTGGCGCGCCACCAGGACCGCCCGCATTTCGCCGACTATGTCGCCGGCCTGGTGCAGGATTACGTGCCGCTCTGCGGCGACCGTGCCTTCGCCGAAGACGGCGCCATCACCGGCGGCATCGGCCGCCTGCGCGGCCGCGCGGTGATGATCATGGGCCACGAAAAAGGCCGCACCACCGAAAGCCGCCTCAAGCACAATTTCGGCATGGCCAAGCCGGAAGGCTATCGCAAGGCGATCCGCCTGATGCGCATGGCCGACCGTTTCCGCCTGCCGGTCGTCACACTGGTCGATACCGCCGGCGCCTATCCGGGCGTGCAGGCCGAGGAGCGCGGCCAGGCCGAGGCGATTGCGCGCGCCATCGACTGCTGCCTCGACATCCGCGTGCCGCTGGTCGCCGCGATTGTCGGCGAGGGCGGTTCGGGCGGCGCGGTGGCGCTGGCGGCGGCCAACCGCGTGCTGATGTTCGAACACGCGATCTATTCGGTGATCTCGCCCGAAGGCTGCGCCGCCATCCTGTGGAACGACAATTCCAAGGCGCAGGATGCCGCCGAGGCGCTGCGCATCACCGCCGAAGACCTGCTGAAGCTGAAAGTGGTGGACGAGATCGTGAAGGAGCCGCTCGGCGGCGCCCATCGCAATCCGGCCCAGGCGATTGCGGCGCTTGGCGACGCGCTGGATGCCAATCTGCGCAGCCTCGCCGGCCAGGAACCGGGTTCCTTACGCGAAGCGCGCCGGCGCAAATTCCTCGATATGGGTTCAAACGGGCTTTAATCAGCTCTGATCACGGCTAAGTCGCTGATTGTGCAGGCCCTGCTTGGGCCGGTTGGCCGCCGATGCGATCCAATCGCGCGCCAAGTCGATCCCATTGCAGGCCAAGTGAAGCCAATTGGATCCGATACGATCCCATTCGATCCGATGCGATCCGGTTCGATCCAGTCTGGTTCGGTACTCAGATAGACGATGTCCAACAGCAGCGCAGAACAGATGGCGCTGCGTACGGCACATTCAAGATATACCACATCATGCCCGCGCAAGCGGGCATCCAGGCGTCGGCTGGACTGGGTCCCCGCTTTTGCGGGGACGACGGTTTTTTTTATGATGCGATGAAATCCCGCACCAGCGGCGCGATCTCGGCGGCGTGGTCCTGCGCGAAGCTGTGCGTACCGCCGGCGATCACCTGCAGCCGGCTGTTGCGCAGCAGGCGGGCGAGATGCCGGCCGACCGCCAGCGGGCTCACCGTATCGGCATCGCCCCATAGCAGCAGCGATGGCTGCGCGATGCTGGCGATCTCGGCTGTATGGTCGGCGCGCGCCTCGGTGATCCAGGCGGCGGCCTGCGGGTATTCGGCGCGATAGGCCGGGCGCCAGTCGCTGGCGCCAAAGCGCATCACGTCGATGCCGCCGCTGGCCGCCGTCAGCACCAGCCTGTGGACCTTCTGCGGATAGAGCAGGGCCAGCCGCAGCGCGAAGATGCCCCCCATCGACTGCGCCACCACCACGTTGCTGCCGTCGTGCAGATGCGCGGCGGCATGGGCGGTGAGCGCTTCCAGGCTGTCGAAGCCGGGCCGGTGCTTTTCATGGCCCAGCCCGGGCCAGTTCAGCCGCGTCTTGGCATAGGTGTCGGGCAGCAGGTCTGCCAGCGGCTGCCAGAATTCAGCAGAGCCGCCGGCCCCGGGCAGGAAGAGAAGATGCGTCATGCCCCTAGAATTATCATCGATCTTCCGGGGCGCCGATGTTTAGATTGTCCCGATTGATACCCTGGAGGATGCGCAGAGATGGTGGTCGGTCTTGCCCTTGCCGCCGCCTTTCTGCTCGGCCTGGCCCTGGTGCTGGGGCAGCAGGGCCTGCGCCGCATCGAACCGCTGACCGGCGCGGCCATCAGCCTGCCGAGCGCCACCGCCATCCTGTGCATTCTGTTTGCGCTGCGCTTTGACCCTGCCGCATGGCACAGCGAGGCCGCGCTGTATTTCGCGCTCAGCGGCATGCTGTTTCCCGCCGCCGTCACCCTGCTCGGCTTCGAAGCCAACCGGCGTGTCGGACCGGTGCTGACCGCCAGCATCGGCAATCTCTCGCCGGTCTTCGCCGTGGCGCTGGCGGCAATCCTGCTGGGTGAACTGCCGCGGCCGCTGCAATGGATCGGCCTGCTGGTGATCGCGGCGGGGCTGCTGGTGCTGCTGCGCGCGCCGCGCACGGCCGGCACCGTGCACGGCCCGCTCTGGCTGGCGATGGGCTGTGCGGTGCTGGGCGCGGCGATCCGCGGCTTCGTGCAGCCGATTGCCAAGCTCGGCCTCGCGCTGTGGCCCGATCCGCTGGCGGCCGCTGCCATCGGCTATGTCGTCTCGGTCACCATGATTTTCTCGGCCTGCCTGCTGCTGCGCCGGCCGGTGCTGCAGTTGCGCCGGCCGGGCGCGGCCTGGTTTGTCGGGCTGGGCCTGTGCAACGGCGCCGCCGTGCTCTGCATGTTCGCAGCACTGGGCAGCGGCGAGGTCGCCGTGGTGGCGCCGCTGGTCGCCACCTTTCCGCTGTTCACGCTGGTGATCGGCTGGATCGCGCTGCGCCAGCGCGAGAACCTGCCCCGCATGCTGATCGGGGCAGGCCTCACGGTGATCGGCGTGATCTGCCTGGTGACGACGGTGGCCTAGGCGATCTTGCGCAGCTCGGCCGAGGGCAGGTATTTGCTCGACCAGATCGCCTCCACCGGTGCCACCTTCGCCAGGTTATAAGCGCCGGCAATCGTGGCGATGGCGCGCTGCAGCCGGGCCGGGTCGATGGCGCCGAGACCGAGCTGCTTGCCTTCCGCCGTCTTCACCTGGTTGTCGATCACCCATTGCAGGCGTTCCTGTTCGATGTCGTGCTTGAGCAGCGCATCGGCCTTCAGCAGTGAATCCGTCACCGCCTTGGGGTCTTTCATCGCATCCTGCCAGCCGCGGCACACCGCGCGGCACAGGCCGGGAATCGCGGCCTCGTTGTCTTTCAGGAATTTGCGCGAGACGACCACCGAGTTGCCATAGAAATCCAGGCCGTGATCGGCATAGAGCATGATCGAGACATCCTCGCGCTTCATGCCGAGGCTCTTCAGGTTGATCCACACGGTGGAATCGAAGCCGGTGACGGCATCCACCTCGCGGCGCATCAGCTGGCTTTCGCGCAGGCGCAGATCCACGTTGTTGAACTTCACGCTGGCGGGATCGAGGCCGTTGGCCTTGAAGAACACCGGAAACAGCTTGTAGGCGTTGTCGGTCAGCGGCCCGCCGACGGTCTTGCCCACCAGGTCGGACGGCTTGGAAATCTTCGCGGTCTTCCAGCTGATGATCGCGGCTGGCGTGATCTTGTAGATGTTGAACACCGCGAGCGGCACCTGCTCGGGGAAGCTGGCATAGAACTCGCCCAGCGAGGTGAGGTCGGCGAAGCTGACATCATAGGTGTTGGACGACACGCGCTGCAGCGCATCGGCGCCGGCGGCGGGGTCCATCGCGGTGATCTCGATACCCTCGGCGGCGAAGTAGCCCTTCTCCAGCGCGTAGATGAAGGGCGAGTTGGTGCCGTTACGCGGCAGGTTGAGCGAGAATTTCACCGCGGTCTTCGCCGTGGTCTGGGCGAAGATGCGCTTGGGCGTGAAGGCGGCGGCAGTGCCCAGCGCGGTGGCGCCGGTGCCTGCCAGCATTGCGCGACGGGTCAGGTGGAAGCGGGTTGCGGTCATGGGAAGGCGCCCTTTTGGCTTGTGATTGTATGCACGAGCCTAGAATGAGCCTTGTTTTGCGTCACGCAATTTTATTGCGTGAATTTTGGGCAGATGCCCGAGTCCGCGGCAGGGCGCGTTAACGGCTACAGCCGTCATCCCCGCGCCCGGCGGCCTTGCCGCCTGAAAGAAGCGTCACCCTCGGATTTATTCCGAGGGTCCATCTGTGCGTTCCGATGCGCGGATGGTTGGGATGGACCCTTGGCCAAGAAGATCTTCTTGGGCCCAAGGGTGACGGTTTGTGGTGTGGGGTACTCGCGCCGGGCACTCTCTCACTTCCAGTGCGGCGGCCAGGTCTTCTGCATGATCGGCAGCGCCTTCATGCGATCCATCCAGGCGCCCACTTTGGGGCTGAAGATATCGGCGGGAATCGCCTCGGGCTTGCGCAGCTGGAAGCGGCCGATGATGGCAAGATGCGGATACAGCGTGTAGTCGACCACCGAGACCGCGCTGCCATTCACATAGTCGCCGGCGATCTGCGGTTCCCAGTTGGCGATTTCGGCCTTCACATCGGCCACGGCCGCGGCCAGTTTCGCCGCATCGGCCTTGTCCGGCGGTGCGAACACGGCGCCGAACAGCTCGCCCACCTTGGTGCCCACATCGTCGTCGGCCTCGCGGATCATGCGGCGCTGCCCGGCGCGCTCGCGCAGGTCTTTCGAAAACAGCGGCGCCTGCGGCCAGCGCTCCTCGACATATTCCATGATGGCGGCCGATTCGCGGATGACGAAATCATCGTCCACCAGAGTGGGCACGCGCTGGCGCGGGTTGAGCTTTGTATAGTCCGGCGTCCTGAGGTCGCCCTCGCTGAAGGACAGCACCTTCAGCTCATACGGCACCTGCTTGTGTTCCAGCGCGAGCCAGACGCGCCAGGCATAGGCCGAGCCGGAACCGTAATAGAGCGTGACGGACATGATGGTGTTTCCCTCGGACTGAGTTTGCGTCGACTTGAGAAAGGGCGGTGGTGGGGATGAGTCAAGCCACCATGCCCATAAAGTGAAAGTCGTCACCCTCGGATTTATTCCGAGGGTCCATCTGCGCGTTCCGATGCGTGGATGGTCGGGATGGACCCTTGGGACGAGCCCAAGGGTGACGGCCTTTGCTGTTTTCTATACTGGCCGTTTCAGCACCATCTGGGTGCCGAAGAAATGCATCACGGTGTCGCCCGCCTGGTTCTCGATCCAGTATTTCATTTTCACGATGCCGCGGTCGGGCTTGGATGCGCTTTCGCGCTTGTCCTCGATGCTGGCGCGGCCATAGAGCGTGTCGCCCGGCCGCACCGGCATGAACCAGCGGATCTCGTCCAGCCCCGGCGATCCCATGCTGCCCTTGCCGAGCAGGCCGGCATCCAGCAGCATGCGGAAGCCGAGCAGCGCGGTCTGCCAGCCGGATGCGATCAGGCCTTGATACGGCGAGCGCTCGGCGGCCAGCTTGTCGATATGGAAGGGCTGCGGATCGTAGGTGAAGGCAAAGGCGAGGATTTCGGGTTCCGAAATCGTGCGGCCATCGGCGCGGATGATCTCGCCCACCGTGTAATCCTCAAACCAGCGTTCGCTCTTGCTCATCGGGCCTGACTCTTCTTGGCTTAGACAACCATGTTGCGGAAAAAATCCTGCACATCGGCGACGAAAGCCTCGGGCTGTTCCATCGCCACGAAATGGCCGCCGCGCTCGAGATCGTGGCGATGCGTCACGTTATAGCCGCGTTCCAGCCAGCCTTTCGGCGGCGGTGGCACCAGATCCCAGGGCGGCAGCAGGAAGCCGGTGGGGCTGCGCACGAATTCGCCGGGCTTGAGCGCCATGTCGCCGGAGCGAACGGCGGCGTAATACATCCAGGTTGAGGTGGTGGCCGTATCGGTCAGCCAGTAGAGCGCCACATTGGCGATCAGGTGGTCGAGATCGAAGGGCGGGCCCTGCTCCGCCGGGGCGCGCGGGAAGCCGTGGAATTTCTCGATGAACCAGCCGGCCAGGCCAGCCGGGCTATCGCTCAGGCCATAGCCGAGCGTGGAAGGCTTGGTGCTCTGGATGGCGAAATAGCCGGCCTCGCTGGCATAGAGCTTTTTGGTATGGGCGACCCATTCCTTCTCGCCGGCGCTGAGCGGCGCGGAGTCCTTGGTCAGCGGCGGGCGCAGCGGCACCATGTTGAGATGCAGCGCGGCGGCATGATCGGCATAATCGGCGCCAAGCCAGCTGGAGACGATCGAACCCCAGTCGCCGGCCTGCACCAGGAAGCGGCTGAAGCCCAGCACCTCCACCATCAGGTCGCGCCACAGTCTGGCGATGGCGCGTGGCGCGATCGGCTTCTCCAGCGGCATCGAGAAGCCATAGCCCGGCAGGGTGGGGCAGATCACGGTGAAGGCGTCTTCCACCTTGCCGCCGGAGCGTTCGGGGTGTGCCAGCTTCTCGATCACGTCGATGAATTCCAGCACCGAGCCGGGCCAGCCATGGGTGAGCAGCAGCGGGCGCGGTGAGTCTCCTGACCCCGGCTCGATCAGGAAATGAATCGTCTGCAGCGTGCCGGTATCGGGCCGCTTGAGCTGCACGCGATACTGCAGGAAGGCATTCAGCCGCGCTTCCCACTGGCGCCAGTCGAACTGCGTCTGCCAGTGCCCGATGAAGCGGCGCATATAGGCGCCGTTGCTGCCATATTGCCAGGCGGCATCGGCGGGCTCGGCGGGAAACCGCGTGCGCGCCAGCCGCTGCTTGAGGTCGGCCAGTGCCGCCTCGGGGATTGCAATGGAGAATTTTTCCGCCGCTGGCGCGAGGCGCAGCATGGTCAGCTGCGCTTCAGGGTGGCGGTCAGCATGCCGGCGCCGATCAGCATGGCGCCGCCGGCGCGGTTCATGGTCTTCAGCACGCGCGGGCTGACGATGCGGTTGCGCGCCTGTCCCATCATGGCGATCCAGCAGCCCTGGATGCTGGCGGCCAGCACATTCATCGTCAGGGTCAGCACCGCCACCTGCGGCCAGAGCGGCCGGGCCGGGTCGATGAACTGCGGCAGGAAGGCGGCGAAGAACAGGATGCCCTTCGGATTCAGCAGCGTGACGATGAAGGTCTGCAGGATGGCATCGCGCGCGGTGGACGCGCCGGCACTGACCGGCGTCAGGTCCATCGGTGGCGCGCGCCACAGCTTGATGCCGAGCCAGAGCAGATAGGCGGCGCCGATCCATTTCATCGCCGTGAAGGCTTCAGCCGAGGTGGCGAGCAGGGCACTGAAGCCGAGCATGGACAGCGTGATGGCGCAGATGTCGCCCAGCGTGACGCCGATCAGGCTGAGCGCGCCGCGGCGCGGCCCGCCGGCCATGGTATGGCCCAGCACCATCAGCGTGGTGGGGCCGGGGATCAGGATCATCACGGTGGCGGCGGCGGCGAAGGCGAGCCAGAGTTCGGGGCTGACGGGCATGCGGTTCCCTCTTGTATGCGATGAGCGAGCCACAGAATACTCGCCTTGGCAATATGCGCCGTTGCAGGTATTGGGATTTATCGAGAGTTCAGAAAAGGCAATCTGATGAAGTCGGCTCTTCTTGTGGTAATTGCTGTGATGATCTCGACCGTTTCCGCTATGGCACAGGGCCGATGGATCGAATTTTCGCCCGCTCAGAGCTGGGTTGGTTTTGATCCGCCAGGTATTTCGGCCTTTCCGACGCGAAGCGAAGAATGGGTCAGCCCGGGCAGCCCCAGTCGAAACAGCCGCAGTGTCAGGTATTTCTTTAACAGCAGTGGCGGCAATGATGCCTATGCCCATATTCGCCTGACAGTGGCCGCATCCGGATATGTCATGCGAGGGCCTGTGGATTTTAGCGGCAACTTGCCATTCTATTATGGTGAATTGAATCTATGGCATATCGATTGGGTCGACCTGCAGCACCTCAATGCATCCTCCCCATTGGGACTGATTGAGTATCGCCGTTTTAACGTCATGGGGAATTCATGCGTGGCATTTGGCGGGCTTTTCGGCCGCGGCTCTCCCAACCCTGAATTTAGAACCGGCGGCGAAACGCTTATGGGCTATTACTGCGCCATCAGGGGCTATACGCTTTCCGAAGCCGATGTCCAACTGGTGCTGTCGCGCCTGTCTATTGAGGGACTAGGCAAGGCTCAGGGGGCATCGCCACCGCAATTTATAGTCACTCATGTGCCGGTCGCGCCTGTATCTGCGACATCAACAGAAAATGTCCTCTCAGTGATTGTGTCATGGCAGGGACGGCCAAGTCCGCTGTCGGGGACACTGACGGTTGAACCGGATAAGACGGGGGCGCGGCTGGAGGTGCATTTGCCCGATCAGGAGAAAGCTTGCCCTGGCATTTCATTGCTGGGAAGTAATGGCCGTGGCAGATGGAACGTCGAGTGCCCGGATGGCACCACCGGCAAGGGCAGTTTCCGTCCGAATACCATAAACGGTGGCTATATCGGTGAAGGCATCGACAACAAGGGGGCGCGTATTTCCTTCGCCATAGAAGGCAGGCGCTGGCCCTAGCCGTCCAGCCCTTCCACCGCCAGCGCGGCATAGGTCGCCAGCCAGTGTTCGCCGCCGTAGTCGCCGCTTTCGAGAAACGGCAGGCTGGCGGCTTCATGCGCGGCGGCCGATTGCAGCAGGCCCGACTGGTCGCCCGGCAGGCCGTCGGCGATGCCGCGCAGGCACCAGGCGCGGCTGAGATTCAGGCCATCGAGATGCACGCCCTTGGCGTCCGCGCGATCCGCCACGATGGCGGGTCTGAACACGGTTGTGGCATTGGGCAGGAAGCGGTTCCACCAGGCGGCAAAGTCGGTTTGCGGCATCAGCTCGGCGATCAGCAGCGCCTCGACCAGGCCGCCGGAGAGGAAATCGTCGCCATTGGGTTCGTAATGCGCCGGATAGTCGACATCGGCGCGGAAGACGCGCTCGGCATAGGCGGCAATCGCCGGTGTCAGCGTCGGCTCGTCGGTGATGCGCGCATAGTGCAGCGCCAGCAGCAGGCCGAAGGCCGTGTTGAAATGGGTGCCGACGCGGATCGGGTAGGTCAGCTTGTCCATATAGGCGGGAAAGCGCGCGACGATGCGCTGCTCCAGCGGCCTGAGCGCCGCGCGCCAGCTGGCTGCCTGCGGGTGATCCCACAATGCGAGTTCGGCGCTCAAGGCCAGCAGCCAGCCCCAGCCATAGGGCCGCTGCCAGGTGCCGCGGCCCGGCGCATCGAGATAGGCCGCTTCGCCTGCGCCAGCCTCGGGGGTGAAGAAGCGCGCATAGAGCGCGAGCGCCTGCGGCGCGGCGGCGAGATCGGGATGGCGGCGCAGGCAGCGCGTCAGCAGCCACCAGCCATGCACGCAGCTATGCCAGTCGTAACTGCCCCAGAAGATCGGATGCAGCTTGTGCGGCGGCTGCATGTCGTCCGGCCCATGAGCGAAATGTGCCAGGCTGTTGGGGTATTCGGTGGCGAGATTGCGCAGCGGCAGGGCTGCGAAACGTTCGGCCTGGGCGAGGGTGAGCGTGGTCATGCGGGGATGATGGCACAGTCATCCGTCACAACAAAGACCGTCACCCTCGGGCTTGTCCCGAGGGTCCATTCCCATTGCGGCTTGGTCATAACCGGACAGGACCGGCAGATGGATCCCCGGGACAAGCCCGGGGATGACGGCTTGTTAAAGGGCCGTCACTTGCCGTGGCAGTATTTGTATTTCTTGCCCGAACCGCAGGGGCAGGGCGAATTGCGCGGCGTCGCCTTCCAGGTCGATTCATCGTTGGGGTCGACGGTGACGGCTGCGCGCGACTGCGACACCGGGCGCGCCGGCAGGGCGTCGTCGTCGCTGCCGCCTTCCAGCGCCTCGCCGCGGCTTTCATGCATCGGCACCGAGGGCCGCGCAAACAGGTCGGCCGGCGGTTCCTCGGCGCGCACCTCGACACGGGCGAGGATGGATGTCACCTGCTCGCGCACGCGGGTCAGCATCTGCTCGAACAGCGAGAAGGCCTCGCGCTTGTATTCGTTCAGCGGATCCTTCTGCGCATAGGCGCGCAGCCCGATGGCCTGGCGCAGGTAGTCCAGGTGATGCAGGTGTTCCTTCCAGGTCTGGTCAAGCACCTGCAGCAGCAGGCTGCGCTCGACCATGCGCATCACATCGGGGCCGAAATTGGCGGCCTTCTCGGCCATGCGGCGCTCCACCGCATCGAGCAGCCGCTCGCGGATCTGCTGCTCGGCGATGCCCTCTTCCCTGGCCCAGTCGACGATCGGCAGTTCCATCGAGAAGATGCGCGCCACTTCCGCCTGCAGGCCTTCGGCATCCCACTGTTCGGCATAGGCGCGCTCGGGGATATGGCGGGTGACCAGGTCGTTGACGATCTCGTCGCGCATGTCGCCCACCGTGTCGGCGACATTGTCGGCGCTCATGATGTCGATGCGCTGCTCGTAGATGACCTTGCGCTGGTCGTTCATCACATCGTCGAATTTCAGCAGGTTCTTGCGGATCTCGTAGTTGCGCGCCTCGACCTTCTGCTGCGCCTTTTCCAGCGCCTTGTTGATCCAGGGATGGATGATCGCCTCGCCCTCTTTCAGGCCGAGCCGCTGCAGCATGCTGTCCATGCGCTCGGAGCCGAAGATGCGCAGCAGGTCGTCTTCCAGCGAGAGGAAGAATTTCGACGCGCCCGGATCACCCTGGCGGCCGGAACGGCCGCGCAGCTGGTTGTCGATGCGGCGGCTTTCATGGCGCTCGGTGCCGATCACATAGAGGCCGCCGGCAGCGCGCACCTTGTCCTTCTCCACCGCCACTTCGGCGCGGATCTGCGCCTCCATCTTGGCCTTCAGCTCGCCCTCCATGCCCTGGGTTTCCTGCAGGATGCGCATGTCGGCATTGCCGCCGAGCTGGATGTCGGTGCCGCGGCCGGCCATGTTGGTGGCAATCGTCACCGCGCCAAGCCGGCCGGCCTGGGCGACGATGAAGGCTTCCTGGTCGTGGTGGCGCGCATTCAGCACGTGATGCGGAATGTTTTTCTGCTTGAGGAAGTCGGACAGCAGTTCCGATTTCTCGATCGATACGGTGCCGACCAGCAGGGGCTGGCCCTTTTCGCGGCATTCGCCGATCAGGGTAACGATGGCGTCGTATTTCTCGCGCGCCGAACGATAGACCTCGTCATCGCCATCCAGGCGGGCGACCGGCACATTGGTCGGGATCTCGACCACTTCCAGGCGATAGATGTCGGCGAATTCGGCGGCTTCCGTTGAGGCCGTGCCGGTCATGCCGGCCAGCTTGGGATACATGCGGAAGTAATTCTGGAAGGTGATCGAGGCCAGCGTCTGGTTCTCGGTCTGGACGGCCGCGCCTTCCTTGGCTTCCAGCGCCTGGTGCAGGCCATCGGAATAGCGGCGGCCTTCCATCATGCGGCCGGTGAATTCGTCGATGATGATGACCTTGTCATCCTTCACGATGTAATCGACATCGCGGGTGAACAGCACATGGGCGCGCAGCGCCTGGTTGGCATGGTGGACGACGGCGATATTCTCGATGTCGTAGAGCGAGTCGGATTTCAGCAGGCCGGCGTCGCGCAGGATTTCCTCGATATGCCCGGTGCCGTTCTCGGTGAAGTTGACCGAGCGCTGCTTCTCGTCCTTCTCGTAATCCTCGGGCACCAGCTGCGGGATCAGCGCATTGACCTTCACATACAGGTCGGTGGTGTCTTCCGAAGGGCCGGAGATGATCAGCGGCGTGCGCGCTTCGTCGATCAGGATCGAGTCCACTTCATCGACGATGGCGAAGCTGAACGGGCGCTGCACCATGTCCTCGCGACGGAACTTCATGTTGTCGCGCAGATAGTCGAAGCCGTATTCGTTGTTGGTGCCGTAGGTGACGTCGCAGGCATAGGCCGCGCGGCGTTCGCTATCGTCCAGGCCGTGCACGATGACGCCGACGCTCAGGCCGAGGAAGCGATAGACCCGGCCCATCCATTCGGCGTCGCGGCGGGCGAGGTAATCGTTCACGGTGACGACATGCACGCCGTTGCCGGGCAGCGCGTTGAGATAGACGGCCAGCGTGGCGACCAGCGTCTTGCCTTCGCCGGTCTTCATCTCGGCGATGCGGCCATCATGCAGCACCATGCCGCCGATCAGCTGCACATCGTAATGGCGCTGGCCCAGCACGCGCTTGGCGGCCTCGCGCACCACGGCAAAGGCTTCGGGCAGCAGGTCGTCCAGATCGGCGCCCGGCTTGCCATCGACGCCGGCCAGGCGCTGGCGGAATTCAGCGGTCTTTGCCTGCAGCTCGGCATCGCTCAGGGGGGCCATCTGGGCTTCCAGGTCGTTCACCGCCTGGACGGACTTCAGGTAGCTTTTGACGGCACGGTCGTTGGCCGAACCGAACAGCTTCTTGGCGATCGCGCCGAACATCTATGCCGTACCCCTGGGAAATGCGCTAAATCCGCGTCGCGCAACGAGAACCGGCGCAACGGAAACCGGGGCATTAGATATGCATTGCCCCCCTCCATGTCAACGAAGCGGCCCTGCGGCATAACTCCGCCGAATCGGCCAAAAAACGACTGGCCCAGACGGGCAGCCCGGCCGCATTGACCCGCGGCAATTCAAGGGGTTACATCGCCCATCCATCGAAAGGCCTATCCGTGTCCGCTGCCCCGCTGCCCCCCCAGACTGTTCCCGATGCCGTGACCCTGGCCCAGGCCCTGATCCGCTGCCCGAGCGTGACCCCGGCCGACCAGGGGGCGCTGGGCGTGCTGGAGGCGGCGCTGACCCCGCTGGGCTTCCGCTGCGAGCGGCTGAAATTCTCGGCAAACGGCACCCCGGATGTGGAAAACCTCTATGCCCGCTGGGGCGAGGGCGAAACCAATTTCTGCTTCGCCGGCCATACCGATGTGGTGCCGGTGGGCGATGCCGGCGCCTGGACGGCCGATCCCTTCGGCGCCGAAATCCGCGACGGCCAGCTCTATGGCCGCGGCGCCACCGACATGAAATCGGCGATTGCCGCCTTCGCCGCCGCCGCCGGCCGCTTCATCGCCGCCCGGCAGGGCAAGATTCCCGGCGGCATCAGCCTTCTCATCACCGGCGACGAGGAAGGCCCCGCCATCAACGGCACCGACAAGGTGCTGCAATGGCTGGCGCAGAAGGGCGAAAAGCTCAGTGTCTGCGTGGTGGGCGAACCAACCAACCCGCTGCGGCTGGGCGAGATGATGAAAATCGGCCGCCGTGGCTCGCTGACCGCGCGGCTGACCGTGCATGGCGTGCAGGGCCATGTCGGCTATCCGCATCTGGCCGACAACCCGATTCCGAAACTGCTCGATATCCTCGCCGCGCTGAAGGCGCGTCGCCTCGATGCCGGCAACGCGCATTTCGAGCCGTCCAATCTGGAAATCACCACCATCGATGTCGGCAATCCCGCCAACAACGTGATCCCGGCCAATGCCAAAGCCGTGCTGAACATCCGCTACAACACCGAGCAGACATCGGGCGGCCTGAAAAGCTGGATCACGCGCACCTGCGAGGCGGTCTGCGGCGGCCAGGGCGAAAACCGTGCGCTGCTCGGCACGCGCTTCGACCTGGTGCTGGAAGACGGCGCCAAGCCTTTCCTCACCGCACCGGGGCCGTTCGTCGCGGCGATGGCGGAAGCGGTGAAAGCGGGCACCGGGCGGATGCCGGACTTGAGCACGACGGGTGGCACCTCGGATGCGCGTTTCATCCAGGCCTATTGCCCGGTGGTGGAATTCGGCCTGGTTGGCCAGACCATGCACAAGGTCGACGAACGGGCCGGCGTCGAAGATATCCGCGCGCTCTCCAAAGTCTATGAAGGCATGCTGCAGCGGTTCTTCGATGGCCTTGCCGCATAAGGCCGAGATCCTCTCTGCCCTGAAGGGCCTCGGCCTGCTGCTGCGCGGCGATGGCCGCGCGCTGCTGTATTACGACCTGTCGCTGGATGGCTTCTGGCGCAGCTTCTGGCTGCCACTGCTCATGCTGGTGGCCTATGCGCTGCTGATGCGGCCCGATGCCGTTGAGCAGGCCTATTGGGGCGACGACACTACGGCCTTCGCGCTGGTGCAGGTGGTGAAATTCGCTGTCGCCTGGGCGGCCTATTTCGCGCTGATCGCCGGGCTCAGCCGGCTCTATGGCCTGGGCCAGCGTTTTGCCGTGTTTGTCGTGCTCTACAACTGGGCCCAGGGCATCACCACGGCGGCGACGCTGCCGATCCTGGCGGCCAGCACCTGGGGTCTGCTGCCGGCCGGCACGCTGGGTGGCTGGAGCACCGCTTTGCTGCTGGCCTGGCTTTACATCGTCGTGCGCATCGCCCGGCTCGGGCTGGGGGCGCCGCTGCCGCTGGCGCTGGCCGCCGCGGCACTCGACCTGATGGTCAGCCTGCTGCTGCATCGTTTGGTTGATCTGCTGTCCTGAACCGGCGCTTTCCCCTACGGCGTTTACCATACCGGCGAATCGGCGGATTTCAGGGCGAATCCATCGCCCGGCTGGACTTGTGGGATGCATCACGGCAGGGTAGGCGGCAGCGAATCAGATCGCCTGCGGCAGGCCGCCCCACACGGCTGCAGATAGGAAGACAGTATGGACCAGAGTTTGCGCCAGAAGCTGATCGGCATGGTCGAGGATGCGCGCCGCCTGCGCGCGGTGCTTGCCGCCGATGGCAGCCTGTTCCAGGGCTATAACGAACAACTGCGCAATCTGCACAACACCCATGCCAAGACACTCGCCGATATCGTCGATGCCAAGGGCTGGCCGGGCCGGATGCTGGTGGGCGAGGATGGCGCTGCCGCCGCCTGGATGATCGTGCAGCAGGCCATCGGCCTGCCGCGTTTCATGCGCGCCTGTCTTGAAGTGATCGAGGCCGCCGCCGCCAAGGGCGATGTGCCGCGCTGGCAGGTGGCGCTGCTCACCGACCGCATCTGCTGGCTCGAAGGCCGTCCGCAGGTTTACGGCACGCAGTTCGACTGGGATGCCAATGGCGAGTTGAGCCCGGTGCCGATCGCCGATGAAGCAACCGTGGATGCGCGCCGCGCGCTGGCCGACCTGATCCCGCTGGTCGACGGCATCCGCCAGCGCCGCACCGAGGCCAAGCAGAATGGCGAAAGCGCGCCGCCGGCCAACGAGGCCGCCACGCGGCGCAGGGATTTCGACGACTGGGCCAAGGCTATCGGCTGGCGCAGCTAAAGCTGCGCCGGGGCGATTGGTTGGCGCAGCTGACGCTGCCTCAGTAATCCACCTGCATCAGGCACAGGCCTTCGGGCGGCGCGGTCGGCCCGGCCGCGCGGCGGTCGGCCTTTGCCAGCGCCGCACTCACATCATCGGCGCTCCAGCGGCCCTCGCCGACCAGCTTCAGCGTGCCGACCATGATGCGCACCTGGTTGTGCAGGAAGCTGCGCGAACTGGTGGTGACATGAATCTCGTCGGCCACGCGCGCGACGCGCAGGGCATCCAGCGTGCGGAGCGACGACTTCGCCTGGCATTCGGTGGAGCGGAAGCTGTTGAAGTCGTGATGGCCGAGCAGGCGCTGCGCCGCCACATGCATGGCGTCTGAATCCAGCGGCACCGGCACATGCCAGACCTGGCCGGCTTCCATCGCCGGCGGCGGGCGGCGGTTGAGGATGCGGTAGAGATAATGCCGCGCCGTGGCCGAGAGCCGCGCGCTGAAGTCGCTGTCGACAATGGCGGCATCCAGCACGGCGATGCGGTCTTCGCGCAAGTAAAAGTTCAGGCCATCGCGCAGCTTGTCGGGTGTGAAATCGCGGGCGAGATCAAAATGCACCACCTGGCCGCGCGCATGCACGCCGGCATCGGTGCGGCCGGCCACCACGGTTTCCACGCTCAGCTCGCCGCCGCAAATCGCCTGCACGGCGGTCTCGAAGGTCTGCTGCACGGATGGCATGTCGCGCTGGCGCTGCCAGCCGGCGAAGCGGCTGCCGTCATATTCGAGCGTCAGGCGATAGCGCGGCATGGCTTAAAAAAACGCGCGGATGCCCGGATCAAGTCCGGGCATGACAAGTCTTATAAAGGCGTCACCCTCGGGCCCAAGAAACTCTCTTGGCCGAGGGTCCATCCCAACCATCGGCGCATCGGAACGCGCAGATGGACCCCCGGAATAAATCCGGGGGTGACGGTTTGTGCTGGTGGCCTTAACCAAGCCGCGCTCCCAGGAGAGATGTACCTTGGGGCAGCGGCAGGCCGTGCAGGAAATCGGCAATCGCCACGGCGGATTTGCTCGGGCGCTGCAGTTTCAGCAGCTTCAGCGCACCGTCGCCACAAGCAACCGTGCCGGCATCGTCGATCATCGTGCCGGGCGTGCCGGTGGCACTTACAGGCTCGCAGGCCAGCAGCTTGATGCGCTCGCCGTTCAGCTCAAAGGTCGTGCCGGGGCCGGGATTGAGCGCGCGCACCATGCGGTCGATCTCGGCGGCAGGTTTGGTCCAGTCGATGCGGCCTTCGTCTTTGCTGAGCTTGGCGGCATAGGTGACGCCGTCGGTCGCCTGCGGCTGCGGCCGGATTGTGCCGGCGGCAAAGTCATGCACCGCGCGCACCATCAGCGGCGCGCCGACGCGCGCCAGGTCGTCATGCAGCTGGGTGATGGTCATGCGCGGGGTGATCGCCACGGTCTCGCGCAGCAGCACCGGACCGGTATCGAGGCCGACATCCATCTGCATGGCGCAGACGCCGGTCTCGGTATCGCCGGCCAGGATCGCGCGCTGGATCGGTGCCGCACCGCGCCAGCGCGGCAGCAGCGAGGCATGCAGGTTGAAGCAGCCGAGCCGGGGCGCATCCAGAATCGGTTTGGGCAGCAAAAGACCATAGGCCACCACCACGGCGGCATCGGCCTTCAGCGCGGCGAAGTCGGCCTGCGCCTCCGGTGTCTTCAGGCTGACCGGGTGGCGCACCGTCAGGCCATGCTGTTCCGCGCAGGCCTGCACCGGCGAGGGGGTCAGCTTCTGGCCGCGGCCGGCGGGACGCGGCGGCTGGCTGTAGACGGCTGCGATCTCGTCACCGGCCTTGAGGAAAGCCTCCAGCACCGGCACGGCGAAATCCGGCGTGCCCATGAAGACGAGGCGCAGCTTACTCATGGGAACGAGGTCATGGAATTTTATCCGGCTCAGCCGGCTTCGGCGAGGCGCTTCTGCTTCAGCAGCTTGCGCAGGATCATGTTGCGCTTAAGCGCCGACAGGTGATCGACGAACAGCACGCCGTCGAGATGGTCCATCTCATGCTGAAGACAGACCGCGAGGAGTCCCTCGGCATGCAGCTCCTGGCTGTTGCCGTCGCGGTCGAGATAGCTGACCTTCACCTCGGCCGGGCGCTCCACCTCGGCATACTGTTCCGGCAGCGACAGGCAGCCCTCTTCATAGAGCTGGTCGTCATCCGACACCCAGGTGATTTCCGGGTTGATGATAAAGAGCGGCTGCCGCGCGTCGCCCTCGCGCGAGACATCGATCACCAGCATGCGCTTGGCGATGCCGACCTGGATGGCGGCCAGGCCGATGCCGGGCGCGGCATACATGGTCTCCAGCATGTCATCCAGCTGCTGGCGCACCGCGTCCGTCACCGCTTCGACCGGGGTCGAGACGGTTTCCAGGATCGGGTCCGGGGCAACAATGATCGGCAACTGGGCCATAGCTTAAAATCCGTGATAATCCGGGCGTGAAATAGGCTGCGGGCTGGCAGTCCGTCAAGCCCGCTGTTATTTAACGTTCATGCCCATGGATATAATGCCGATTCTCGCGATCGCCAGCATTGCCGGCCTGGCGATGGTGCTGATTCTGCTGGTTTTGCTGCTCAGGAAGGCCGGCGGGGGGGCTGGCGAGGCCGCCCTGCTGGCCGAGCTGCGCGACCAGCTGGACCAGGCCCGGGACGAGGCCGCCACCGCCCAGGCCGCCCGGCTGGAGGCCGAACGCGCCGCCGCCGGCCTGCGCAGCGAACTGGCGGTGAAAAGCCAGGCCTTCGAGAAACTGGCCGAAACCGCCACCATGGCGGCCCGCGCGGCGGCGCTGGAATCGGCCGGCCAGATGTCGAGCAAGCTGCTGGCCGACTTCAAGCGCGAGGGCGAGGCGCAGAAGGAAGAATCGGAAAAGAAGGTCAGGGGCGTCACCGAGGCGGTGGTGAAGCAGATGGCCGAGGTGGCCCAGGTGGTGGCCACCACCGTGGCGCAGCAGGGCCAGGACAACCGCCGCGTCGAGGCCATGCACCGCATGCTGTCGCATCCCGGCGGCGCCGGCCGGCTGGCCGAGATCGGCCTGGAAAACACGCTGAAGGCCTTCGGCCTGCAGCCGGGCATCGACTTCATCCTGCAGCATCACATCGCCGGCGACAGCGACCGCGGCGCGCTGCGCCCCGATGCGGTGATCTTCCTGCCCGGCGATGCCGTGCTGGTGGTCGACTCCAAAGCCTCCAAGCTGCTGCTCGATCATGCCGAGGCCGAAGGCGAAGGCGCCGAGGCCGCCGCGCTGGCCCAGCTGGCGCAACGCATGACCACGCATCTGCGCGCGCTGACGGCGAAGGATTACGGCAATGCCGTACTGGCGGCCTACAAGGATTCGAACCGCGGCGGCGCGCTCAAGCGCAGCATCGTGGCGATGACCCTGCCCAATGATGCGGCGGTGGAAAAGCTGCGGCTGGCGGCGCCGGATTTTGAGCAGCGCGCCATCCAGGCCGATGTGATCCTGGCCGGGCCGTCCTCGCTGTTCTCGCTGATCGCCTTTTCGCGCATGCAGATCGACAGCGGCCGCCAGGCCGAGAATCACCAGAAGATCATCGATGCCGTCACCCTGCTGGTCGAATCGACCGCCACGGCGCTGACGCTGGCCGAGAAGATGGGGCGCGGCCTGCAGCAGGCGACCGAGCAGTTCGAAAGCTTCAGCCGCTCGGTCAACACCCGCCTGCTGCCGCGCGTGCGCAAACTGGCGCAGCTTGGCATCCGGCCATCGAAAAGCGCGCCGGCGGCGCTGCCCAGTTTTGAGGTCAATGTGCATCGCACCGATGATGTGATCGAGGCCGACGTCGAGGAAGTCACCGCGCCGCGCCTGCCGGGGCTGGACGGCAAATGAACGACCAGGCGCCATCCACGCCGGCCGATTCCGCGCCGGAAAAGATCAGCGATATCGTTGCCGCCCTGTGTGACGGCTGGGAGGATGACCGCATCAGCCTGGACGAGCTGCTGCAGGCCTTTGGCGCACGCAGCTTCGGCCTGCTGGTGCTGGTGTTCGCGCTGCCCAACGGCATTCCGGCGCCGATCGCGCCGGGACTCTCTGCCATCCTGGGCGCGCCGCTGCTGCTGCTCTCGGTGCAGATGCTGCTGGGCTTCAGTACGCCGTGGTTTCCCGCCAGCTGGCGCCGGCGCAGCTTCCGCCGCGCCGATGTGGCGCGCCTGCTGCGGCCCGCCCTGCCATATATCATCCGGATCGAGCGCTATATCCGGCCACGCCTGTCGCATCTGGCCGGCGGCGACAGCAGCCGCCTGATCGGCGCGCTGGTGTTGTGGAATGCGGTGCTGCTGTCGCTCCCGATCCCGTTCGGCAACCTGATCCCGGCCTGGGCCATCATCCTGATCGCCATCGGCCAGATCGAACGCGACGGCGCAATTGTGATCGCCGGCATGGCGGTCAGCGTGATCGGTGCGGCCTGGGTCTGGTTCCTGCTCGATGTCGGACTGGCGCTGCTGGAGCGGCTCTTCGCATGACCGCCGCGGAGGTCATCCGCCTGCTCGGCCTGCAGCCGCATCCCGAAGGCGGGCATTACATCGAGACCTTCCGCGATACCGCCACGGATGCCAACGGCCGCAGCTTTTCCACCGCGATCTATTTCCTGCTGCAGCAGGGCGAGGCATCGCATTGGCATACAGTGGATGCGGTGGAGACTTGGCACTGGCATGCCGGCGCGCCGCTGCAGCTCCGCCTGGCCGAGAGGGACGGCGCGACCGTGCAGGCGATCACGCTCGGCAATGATCTCGCCGCCGGCCAGCGCCCGCAGGGCGTGGTGCCGACCGGCTGGTGGCAGGCGGCGGAGTCTCTGGGCGCCTGGACACTGGTTGGCTGTACCGTGGCGCCGGGCTTCGACTTCGCCGGCTTCACCCTGGCGCCCAAGGGCTGGGCGCCGTAAGCAAACACCGTCACCCTTGGGCTTGTCCCAAGGGTCCATCCCAACCATCCGCGCATCGGAACGCACAGATGGACCCTCGGAATAAATCCGAGGGTGACGTTTTTTGTTTACGGGCGTGCTTTTGAAAAATACTGCCCCGGCGTGGTGCCGAGGCTGCGGCGGAACATCGCCGTAAACGCCGCCGGGCTGGCATAGCCCAGATCGCGTGCCACCAGCGCAACCGCCTTTCCACTGCTGAGCTGCGCCAGCGCCTCGGCCAGCCGCGCCTGCTGGCGCCAGGCCTGGAAACCCAGGCCGGTCTCGCGCTGGAACAGCCGCGCCAGGCTGCGGCTCGACATCCCGGCAGTGCGGGCCAGTGTCTCGATATCGGTATTGTCGCTCAGGCGTTCCAGTACCAGCCGGCATACTGCCTGCAGCCGCGCATCCTGCGGCAGCGGCAGATGCAGCGGCACCACCGCCACGCCGCGCAGTTCATGCAGCAGCAGTTGCGCCACCGCCTCGCCGCGGCTGCCGGCGGCGTAATCCACCGGCTCCTCCATGGCGGCGAGGATCAGCGCGCGCAGCAGGTCGGAAACCTCGATCACCTGGCAGCCGGCCGGCAGGGCGGCTGCGGTATCGGCAGCGATATACAGCGTGCGCATCGCCACCGCGCCGCTCATGCGGATCTCATGCGCGATGCCGGGCGGAATCCACAGCGCGCGCTGCGGCGGCACCACCCAGGTGCCATGCTCTGTCGTCACCCGCATCACGCCGGTGGTGGCATAGATCAGCTGGCCGCGTTCATGGCTGTGCGGCGCGATATGGTGGCCGGACGGAAAATCCTTCGGCATCGCCGCCACCGGGCGGGCAACGCGCTGGTAATCCTCGGCATTGGTGCTGCGGGCCGACTTCATTGTCCGATTCTCGACAGAAACAGGCAGGACGATTTCTATCAGACAGGGTTATCTTTCCCCGATCAAGGGGAGTTTCCGTCCATGCCGCTGGCCCGCCGGGTGATCAACTACGTCAACATCGCCCATCTGTTCGACCATATGTTCATGCTGATCTTCCCCACCGCGGTGCTGGCGATGGAGGCGGATTTCGGCCGCAGTTACGGCGAGTTGCTGGCGCTGTCCGTCGGCGGTTTCATCGCCTTCGGTGCCGGCTCGGTTCCCTCCGGCTGGCTCGGCGACAAGTGGAGCCGGCGCAACATGCTCGGCGTGTTTTTCATCGGCATCGGCGCGGCGGCGATTTTCGCCGGCAGCACCACATCGCTGTGGATGCTGGCGGTGGCACTGACGCTGATCGGCCTGTTTGCCTCGATCTACCATCCGGTCGGCACGGCGATGCTCACCGCCCACGCGGAATCGCTCAGTTCGGAAAAGCTCGGCCGCGAACTCGGTACCAACGGCGTCTGGGGCAATGTCGGCGTCGCCTGCGCCGCGCTGGTGACCGGCGCGATTGCGCAGTTCCTTGGCTGGCGTTTCGCCTTCTTCATTCCAGGCCTGGTCTCGATTGGCTTCGGTATCGCCTATCTGCTCATGGTGCCCGACCATGCCAGCCCGCCGCGCAAGGGCAAGCCGCAGATCAAGGTGCCGCGCGCCATTGCCATCCGCGCTTTCGCCGTGCTGGCCGTGGTGGGCGTCAGCGGCGGCGTGGTGTTCAATGCGGCGACGATTGCGCTGCCCAAGCTGTTTTCAGAACGCATGCATGACCTGATCGGCACGCCGGTCGGCATCAGCCTGCTGGTCTTCGTGGTCTATCTCGCCGGCGCGATGGCGCAGCTGATCATCGGCCGGCTGGTGGATCGCTATACGCTGAAGCAGATCTTCGTGGCCGTGTCCTTCCTGCAGGCGCCCTGTCTGCTGCTCGCCGGCTTTACGGAAAGCTGGTGGCTGATCCTGCCCTGCCTCGGCGTCATGTTCGCCGTCTTCGGCCAGGTGACGATCAACGACACCATGGTGGCGCGCTACACCTCGGATGAATGGCGCGCGCGGGCGTTTTCGCTGCGCTACCTGCTGTCATTCGGCGCCAGTGCAACAGCCGTGCCGCTGATCGCGCTGGTCTATGACCGTGGCGGCGGCTTTGACATGCTGTTCGGCGTGCTGGCGGTGCTGGGCCTCAGCATTTTCCTCTCGGCGCTGGTCTTCCCGGGCGGGTCGCCCACCGAGGCCGCGCGCGACCTGCAGCCGTCAGCGACGTCCGCCATGAGATCTGAGGTCGGCCGTGCCTAGCACGGCGCCGCCGATGATCAGCGCGCAGGCCGCGATCACCGGCAGGGTCAGCGCGCCCTGGCCGAATACGATCAGCAGCAGCGTGGAGAGCAGCGGCGCCGCATAGGCCATGGTGCCAAGCGCGCGCACATCGCCGCGCTTCATGCCGTGATCCCAGCAGAAGAAGGCGAGGCCAACCGGGCCGAGCCCGAGCGCGATGACGGCGGCCCATTCTTGGTTGTCGGCCGGCCAGGCCGTGGTCTCGAAGGCAAAATGCCCGAGCCAGGACAGCAGCGCAGTGGCGGCGCAGAAGGCACCGACCGCATCGGTGGGGACAGTTGCGAAACGCCGGCTCAGCACCGAATAGCTCGACCAGGTGAAGGCGCAGGCAAAGGCGGCGGCGTAACCCGCCGTATAGCGCCAGTCGAAACCGAGTTCGCCCTTGCCGGCGATCAGGATCACCGTTCCCGCAAGACCCAGGCCTGCGCCAGCAAGATGGAACCAGCGCAGTTTTTCGCCCGGCAGCAGCGCCGAGAACAGCACGATCAGCAACGGCCAGAGATAGTTGATCAGGCTGGCCTCCAGCGGCGGTGCCAGCTTCAGCGCCAGGAAATACAGCGCGTGATAGCCGAACAGGCCGAAGATGCCGAGCGCCCAGGCCGCCGGTGCCAGTCTGAAATGCTTCAGCACGCCGTCGCCGCGCAGCAGCCACATCGCCACGGCGGCCATGGCCGACAGCGAGAAGGTCATGGCGGTGAGCTGCAGCGCCGGCACGCTGGGCGTGAGCGTGGTGAAGAGGGCGAGGGCTGCCCAGAGCCAGATGGCGATGGTGCCGATCAGGGTGGCGCGCAGTTTGGCGCGCGCGGCGGTGGAGACGGTCATGGGTAAATCCGAACGGAAGAAAAAGGCGCGGCGATGCGTTACGCATCGCGCGGTGCAAAGGAACGGATGCCGCCGGCCGGAAGCCGATGTTTAGGGAAAAGCCGGGCCTGGTTCAAGCCCGATCAGACAGTGCGTCAGGCCGTCTGGGCCGCCTCAAGCCGGTAATATAGCGGCGAGGCATCTGCTTCCAGCAGGCGCAGGGTGCCGCGGATGGTCACCGGCTGGTCGGCCCGGGCGACGGGCTGCGCCGCTTTCACCGCCACGATGCGGCGCAGGTCGCCCAGCATGCAGGAGGTGCAATGGAACTGCATGGCGCCCAGCACGAACTCGCTGTGCACCGCGCCGTCGCGGAACGGCATCATGAAGCCGGACAGCACCACCTGCCGGCCGTCGAGCTGGCGCAGGGCGGCGGGAAAGCGGCTGACGGTGCCGTCACGGAACAGGCTGTCGCCGGCCTGGGCCAGCTGGTCCCAGTCGAGCGCGCCGTCCACATGCGGGGCCGGCACGCGCAGGTGATCCGCCACACTGGCCGGTGCGGGTTCCAGCGACAGCGCGAGGGCGGGGCTTGCTGCGGTCGTGCAGGCAAATCCGGCTGCGGAAGCGGCTAGGAACTGGCGACGGCGCATGGCAGGCCTCATAAACGGATGTTGGTGTTATATTGTACCATCATGGGGCGGTTTTCAAGAAAACACCCTAGCGAATCGGCTCGGGTTTTGCATAGTGGCGGGGAGGGTTTCGACCCTGCCAGCGGAGGCGACCATTTGCGGTAGGCCGGCTGGTGGCCCCATCCCCATCCTGGCCTTGATTCATCAAGAGAATCGGCCGGAGTCCGGGGCCCAAGCGACAGGACACCGTGTCCCATGCTCACGACCCAGCAAAAGACCCTGCGTAAATTCTGGTACGCCACCGTCAAACTTGCCGATTTACAGGGCGGCCCGAAGCCCTTCCGCCTGATGGGCGAGGATATCGTGCTGTTCCTCGATGCCGAGGGCAAGCCGGCCGCGCTGGCCGACCGCTGCTGCCACCGCACCGCCAAACTGTCCAAGGGCTGGTGCGAGAATGGCAACATCGTCTGCGGCTATCACGGCTGGACCTATGACAAGACCGGCCAGTGCGTGAAGATTCCGCAATACCCCGATAACGCCGCGGTGTCGGGCACGCTGAAGACGCCGAGCTATCGCTGCCAGCCGCGCTATGGCTATGCCTGGGTGGCACTGGAAGAACCGCTGGCCGAAATCTTCGATATTCCGGAAGACACCGATGCGGGCTTCCGCCGCATCGACCAGTTCTACGAGGTTTGGAACTGCGCGCCGATCCGCATGCTGGAGAATTCCTTCGACAACGCGCATTTCTCCTTCGTGCATAAATCCACCTTCGGCCAGCTCGACCAGCCGAAGCCGGAGAAATACGAGATGCAGGAAACCGATTATGGTTTCTATGCCGAATCAATCGTGCCGATTGCCAATCCGCCGATTGCCCATCGCGTCACCGGCACCACGGCGCCGACCACCACGCGGCATATGCGCAATCACTGGTACATGCCGTTCTGCCGCCGCCTCGACATGGAATATCCCGGCGGCCTGCGCCACATCATTTTCAACTGCGCGACGCCGATGGAAGATGGCAAGATCCAGCTGGTCCAGTGGCTGTATCGCAACGACACCGAGGACCAGTGCAGCACGCAGGAGCTGATCGACTGGGATGCGGTGATCACGCTGGAAGACAAAGAGATCCTTGAGGCCACCGATGCCGATGCCTGCATCGACATCAGCCGCCGCATCGAGGCGCATATGCCATCTGACAAGGGCGGCCTGATTATGCGCAAGCGCCTGCTCGAGCTGTTCAAGCAGCATGGCGAGGGCGAGGTTTACCGGGGTATGCCGACGCCTCTGCAGAACGCGGCGGAGTAAGCGGCATTTTCCGTTCATCGTAGATCGTCACCCTAGGGCTTGTCCCTAGGGTTCATCTGCACCATCGGCGCTCCGGGACGCGCAAATGGATCCTCGCAATAAATCCGAGGGTAGCAGTTGGGGATCGACCAATGCTGCGAGAGGTCGCCCGTCCTTTCGCCAGACATCAGAAAACCCATGCGGTCTGCGCAGCCGGCAGGCTATAACGCTGGCAATGAGTCGCGTCGCAGAGAAAATAAAACACTGGCGCCAGGATGGCTGGCCGCTGGTCGCCGCCCTGTCCTTCGCCCAGCTGGTATCCTGGGGCACCATCTTCTACGGCTTCCCGCTTTTCGTCGTGTCGATGGAGAGCGAGCTGGGCTGGAGCCGCGGCACCCTGAACGGCGCGCTTTCCCTTGGCCTGCTCACCGCCGGTTTCGCCGCCTATCCGGTCGGCCGCATCATCGACCGCCATGGCGGCCGCCTGGTGATGAGCATCGGTTCCGTGCTGGCGGTGCTGCTGTTCGTCGCCTGGGCCTGGGTCGGTCATCCCGTAATCTTCTACGCCATCTGGTTCGGCCTCGGCCTCGCCCAGGCCGGCACGCTCTACACGCCGGTCTTTGCCGTGCTGACGCGGATGTTCCCCGACAGCTTCAAGACCCGCATCACCATGCTGACACTGACCGGCGGCTTTGCCAGCACGGTGTTCACGCCGCTGATCGCCTGGGCCATCGAGGCGCTCGGCTGGCGCGACGCGCTGCTGCTGATGGCCGCCTGCAATTTTGTCTTCTGCCTGCCGGTACATGTGCTGCTGCTGCGCGACCGCGCGG